>JAISNS010000275.1 GCA_031276105.1 Dysgonamonadaceae bacterium | reverse complement strand
GATATGGCCATTCAGATGACGCATAAACTGAGATACCTGTCAATGGCCGGCGGATTTTTACTAAGCGTTCTCCTGTTGTTTGTATATCCTCTCCTGTTGTTTGTAATCGCGCAAATATTCAAAACAAAATTAAACTACGCAAAAGCATTGCGATTGATCATATATTGTTTGCCGGTAATTGTAATAGGAGATTTGCTAAACACCGCGTTTGTATATCACTCCGGCATCGACAATCTAACAAGCATGTACGACACGATGCTGACAGGGGCCAACCGTTTAACATCCATCGAAAATGCCGGAACGGTCTTATACATGTTCCTTTACAATATCAATCCGTTTCAAATAGGATTTGTCATCTTATTAGTTATCGGATTTAAACTATATACGGATTCCGGTTGGACTAAATCATGGATTGTTTGTATGATATATTGGTTGACAGTAACGTTTTTCCCAATATTTACGACCTGTTATTCCCAAATGTTGACGGCAAACAAGGGATTAATGTAACGGATTGTGAATTTTATTTCCAACATACCGGAATTGTTGGAAGAAGTTTATTCTTCCATAAAACAGCATAAAGTACGTTCGTTTCTTACGGGTTTCGGTATTTCGTGGGGATTATTCATATTGATTTTGCTGTTGGGAGCCGGCAACGGTTTTCGAGCCGGCATGTTAAATATGTTCAGCGGATATGCCTCCAATAGCATTTGGGTAACAGGCAACACGACCACAAAACCGGGTAAAGGCTCCATGCAAGCCGGTTCGCGAGTGTTATTCGACGACGAAATGCTCAAAAAGTCTCAAAGAAAATTTCAGGAAATACAATACATTGCCTCCGAATCAGGCCTGTCCGTTAACCATCCGATTCTATACAAAGATAAAACCGGATGGTTTGATATTAAAGGCATTAGCGAAAATTACCTGAAAATTAAATCACTTGAAGTCGATAGCGGCAGAGTGTTCAACGATTGGGATTACGGGAAAAAACGGAGAGTTGTAATAATCGGCGAAAGAGTAAAGGACATTTTGTTTGAAAATGAAAATCCGATCGGAAAATATATCAATATCGAAGGAACTCTGTTTACTGTTGTCGGCCTGCTGAAAGGGGGAACCTTATTTAGTCTGATGGAGCAAAACAGTATATACAGTCCTGACATAAGTTTACGTAACACCTATAACCTTAATCTCGAATACAGTACATTTGGCGCCTTGCTTCATCCGAATACCAATATAGAAACGTTTGAAGGCCGGTTGAGGGATTTTTTATCGGAAACAACCGGCATAGACAAAGAAGATCATGGCGCTTTGTATATCAACAACATACAACTTCAAGTAAAAGCATTCGGCATGTTGTTTGACGGAATGAATATTTTTCTTTGGATATTGGGGCTGTGTTTTCTTCTGACAGGCGCTCTCGGCATAATGAATATCATGTTTGTTGTGGTAAATGAAAGAACCGAAGAAATAGGTATCAGGAAAGCAATCGGCGCCACACCGTCTTCCATCCTTCAATTAATAATCACGGAAGCGCTGACAATAACCATTGGCTTTGGTTTGATAGGAGCTATATTCGGTTTCGGCGCCATGAAAATATATAATTGGATTGTATCGGCTTTACAAACCGGTCAGGAACAAATATTCTCGAAAGCGACCCTTGATATTTCCATCGTAGCGGCCGCTTTCGGATTATTGATTTTATCGGGATTGACAGCCGGAATTTTACCGGCTCGCAAAGCATCAAAAATAATGCCCATGGAAACATTAAGTAAAGTTGTATGAAAGGATTGAAATTAAAACATTTAGGCTACGCAATACTATTGATAACAATCATTGCAGGCGCCCTGTTGATTGCTGAAAATCAGTCACAAGAACAGACATTCGTCTCGCAAACAATCTCACCCCAGAGAGGAACAATATCCGTAAAAAAAGTCATTTCGGGAAACCTCTACCCGGTTAAGGAAATAGAAGTCAAATCGGCCATTTCCGGAGCGCTGGAAACTTATTATGTAAGCATCGGAGACAAGGTAAAAAAAGGAGATAAGATAGCAAAAATCAAGATAATATCAGAACCTTCCCGGATAGAAAATGCCCGTATGAATATGAAAACAGCGGAGTTCGTTTATGAGAAAGACAAGCTCAATTACGAACGGGAAAAAAGACTTTTCGAGAAAGGAGTTATCTCGGCCAATGAATTTGAAGAAGCGAATAAAACATTCCAAGTCAGCCGCGAACAATACGAATATATGAAAAATCAGTTGCATCTGCTTGTGGAAGGATACATACCTTCGAGCAACGTATCGAATGTGGTGACTGCAACGGCCAACGGCGTCATAACGGATCTTCCGCAAGAAGAAGGATCGCCCGTAATAGAGCGAAACACGTTCAGTAATGGAACGACCATAGCCACTGTCGCACAGTTGGATTCTTTTCTGTTCAAAGGCCGCATCGTTGAAAATGATGTTTTGGCATTGAAAAAAGGAATGAAACTGAAAGTTATGCCTTCTTCAATGGACGGTTTTGCAACAGAAGCCATTGTCCGGAAAATCGCTCCCAAAGGCTACCTGGAACAAGGCATCATGAAATACGACGTCGAAGCTGTTTTTACGCTTCCCGACACCATCCGGATATATTCCGGCTTCAATGCTTTGGCCGAACTGGTTTTGGTCGAAAAGAAAGATATTTTGATCGTTCCGGAATCCTGTCTTTCTTTTCGTAATGATTCTGTTTTTGTCAGTGTATTGAAACAGGGAAAAGTAGAATTAAGACAGATAGAAACCGGAATTTCCGATGAAGTGAACATTGAAGTCGTCAGCGGAATTAGCGACGGCGACAAGATTCTGAAGAAAAAAACTATATGATTTTCTTGATGTTAATTCCTTGTCTTTCGCCTCGGATTTTATCTCTCTGCCCTCAACGGACCATCCATTAAAGCGGGTATTGATCCTTTCCGACATCCCGCAAATCCTCATTTATATTCATCTGTAAATTGTTGTAAGTCATATTTCCAAAATTTTCGATTGTAACCGTTGCTGCCGCCGGAATCTGCGTTTTTATTTATTTCGTATTTTATTTGTTCTTAAAGAAAATCTTTCTATATTTGCCGGACATAGGTCTACAATTGATGATGCAATGCAAACGGACAATCGAAATATATCTGTAATTATTTGTTCCTATAATCGCGAAAAGGTGATAGGGAAAACCTTGCAACATCTTTCCGAACAGATAGATAAGAACTTTGAGATCGTTTTGGTAAATAACAATTCCACCGATCGAACGGAAACAATTTGCCTGAACTTTATCCGCGAAAACCCGCATTTAACTGTTTTTTATGTCCTTGAAAAAAATCAAGGCCTCTCTTATGCCCGAAACAGAGGCGTGAAAGAGGCGCACGGGGAATATTTGGTTTTCTTGGATGACGACGCTTTTGCTTTCCCTGATTATATACGGAACCTCAAAGCTTTTTTGAACAATTATCCGGAAACGAAAGCAGCGGGAGGCAAAATCTTGCCTTGCTTCGAAAGTCGAAAACCGGATTGGATGTCCCCCTACCTGATGTCGTTAATTTCAACCCTTGATTTGGGAAATACGATTACTCTATTCAGCGGCCGCTCTTATCCGATTGGCGCCAATATGCTTATTCACAAGACTGTATTTGAACAATATGGATACTTTGACGTAAATTTAGGCCGGAAAGGTAAAAACTTGGATGGAGCCGAAGAAAAAGATCTTTTCTTACGGATCAAAAAAGCCGGAATCCCGATTTATTATATTCCCGATTTAGTGATAGAGCATTGGGCGCCGGACAGTCGCCTGACGGATGAATTTTTTACCAAACAAGCCTTAGCTATCGGGAGTAGCGAAAAAATCAGGGCAAAAAATAGTTCTTCTGCCGAGTACCTGAAAAGTTGCCTGCGAGAATTATTCAAATGGGGGGCCACTTTTGTTTTATTCGCCGGATATACCTTTACCGGACAATATATTAAAGGCGCAAAACTGGTCGAATTTCGTTGGAAAGTTTCGAAAGGATTATTCGGATAAAATTGCACAATAAATTGCAAACAACACTCATCGAAATATTTTTTGTGATATTGTTCTCCGATTATACGAAAATTCAAATTGTAGTGATTATCTTTGCATCCTGTTTTTAATAGAAATCAATAAAAAATGTTCAAATTTCTTCTTTTCATCGTCCTCTTTTTTATATTTATCGGATTCTTAACAGGATTCTCTATTTTCCGTTTCCTTTTCGGAAGGTTGTCCGGCTCTGCACCCAAACAAAATAAACAAACCCGGGGCAAACAACCCCGAACTCATACCCAAGCGAGAAAACAGAAAAAAATCATTGATTCCAGCGAAGGAGAATACATTGATTACGTGGAAGTAAAAGATTAACTCCGGATGAGGTTGATAAATTCTTCCCGCGTCTTTTCCTGATTAAACGCTCCCGTAAAATCGGACGTTGTCGTAATCGAATTTTGTTTTTCAACTCCCCGCATCTGCATACACAAGTGTTGCGCTTCAATCACAACCATCACACCCAAAGGATTAAGGGTGTCCTGAATACATTCCTTAATTTGCGTAGTCATCCGTTCCTGAATTTGCAGGCGCCGGGCATAAACATCCACTATGCGCGGAATTTTACTCAACCCGGTCACGGAATTATTCGGAATATAAGCGACATGGGCTTTCCCGAAAAATGGCAACAGATGGTGCTCGCATAAAGAAAAAAAATCAATGTTTTTCACAATGACCATTTGTTTGTAATCTTCATGGAAAATAGCCGAAGCAAGTATGGTATTGGGGTTTTGGTTGTAACCTTTTGTCAAAAACATCATGGATTTAGCCACTCGTTCCGGCGTTTTCAACAGGCCGTCCCGGTTAAGGTCTTCGCCCAATAGCTCCAGTATTTTTGCATAATGAAACGCAAGTTCTTCTTTCTTCTTCAATTCTTCCGGCGTCCAATCCATTTTTATTCTTTTTCAACAGGTATATTCACTTTATTCGCCACCACATACATTTCTTTCCCAAATTGCGGAAATTCTCTTTGCAAAATTTCTTTGAACAGACTCGCTTCTTCCTGCATCACGAAATCGCCGGCAAGCGTTTTCCAATTGGGTGCATCGTAATCGACATACGTTTCGATATCGGGAAAAACGGAACGGATAAGATTTTGCTTGTCAAAAGCTTCCGCCCGCGATTTTTTCGGGTCGTTTCCCATGAAAATCTGAATCCGGTAACCATTGACCTTGATAATATCGTAATTGCCTGATTCCGAAGTTATTTTCAAACTCGGTTTTCCGAGAAGAGCCGTTATCGAAGGGTTTGACTTAATCTCTATGATTCCTTCGTTCGTTGACGGAGTTTCCAACGCTTCTATAATGGTTTCTTGCGCCCTGATTGTTCCCCAAGCCGACAAAACAAGGAAAATGAAAAATAATTTCAATTGCATCTTTATCTGTATTTATTTTGTGTTGCATCGCAACTGTCATCGCGGGATTAACCCGCAATGACAACGTATTTGCAATGACAAGTTTTAGCTGAAAGCTTCAATAATAGGGAGGAGTGTTTCGACAGCCAGCGAAGCGCCGCCAATCAAACCGCCATCTACATCGGGATTTGTGAATAATTCTTTGGCATTTCCGGCATTACAACTTCCTCCGTAAAGGATGGACGTTTCTTCCGCTACCGCCGATCCGTATTTATCTGCAATCGTTGCCCGGATGAATGCGTGCATTTCCTGAGCTTGCTCCGAAGTTGCCGTTTTGCCGGTTCCAATTGCCCAAACCGGTTCGTAGGCTAACACAATATTTCCGAATTCTTTGGCAGACAAATCAAATAAGGATTCTCTGATTTGTTTTTCAACTACTTCTTTTTGTATGCCGGCTTCTCTTTCCGCCAATACTTCGCCAATGCAAAAAATCGGTTGCAGGACATGATTGAGAGCTAATTTTACTTTTTCTTTCAACATAGCATTGGTTTCGCCATAATACGCTCTTCTTTCGGAATGTCCTAAAATCACGTAGTGAATGCCGACCGATGCAAGCATGGCCGCCGATACTTCGCCGGTGTAAGCGCCCGATGCTTTGTCGGAACAGTTTTGTGCGCCAAGTCGCACAATACCTGAAAAGGTAAGGGTGGCTAACGACGCCAAATGAATGAATGGCGGACAAACAATGATATTGCAATTAATCGTTTTGCCATTCATGGCCATTTGCAAATCTCTTACTAAATTAAGACCCTCATACAGGGTCTTGTTCATTTTCCAATTACTTGCGACAATTTTTTCTCTCATTTTTAATTAATTAACTGTTATTGAATATATTGATGAATTACGAATGATTATTGGTGTTCTTCTTTAATTTTTTTCGTCTGTCGTTTAGAAAGAAAACAAATAAGCAGAGAACAAAAGCGAAACTCAACAATCCCACGGTACATCCTTCCTGATTGGGCGGGATTTGTCCCCATTGCGAATCTTCCGGCAGTCGATTCAGGGCTTTCTCGTCAGGGATACGCCGATTCGACCATTTATTGACGATAATCCCTTTTTTTAACAAGAGTAAACCCGGATTGGAACGGACAATGGTTTTCAAAGTAATATCGTCCACGATACAAAAAGGATATTCTGCGCCCGTATTTTCTTTCCATTCTTTTATTTCGTTCGTACCGGATGAAGTCAAACAATAAAATTTATACCTGTTTTGAGTACAATAATCATAAATTTCATTGATCAGTTCTATTTTCGAATCATTAGCCTTTTCTAATTTATGGGCAATCAGCAAAAAAGTGTATGAAGCATCCTTCAGGACGTCTTCCGTAATATCATCGCCTTCCTCGGTAGTAATGGAAAAATCATGAACAGGAGGTTTGTAACCTTTTTTTATTAAATGCGTCCGGGTATCGACAAAAGTCCATGCCGTATCGCCTTTGGGGTAATCTTCCAAAGTAAATGCTTGTTCTACGCCATCTTTGGAATAGATGAGCGTCGTTTCGTACTCGTCTGTCGGAGCGTCTTCGGGAACAACCATCAATTCGGGGATGTTTGCGCCGATTTTATAGGGACGAAAATCCAAAATGGGTAAATAAAGGTAACAATACAGCGATACGCTCAAAATAAAGGCGTAAACGAAAAAAGTAACGGAGAATTTTTTTCTATAAAAGAACGGAATTATCCGTTTATATTCAAAGAAAACGACGAGCGAAGCCGCCAGCAGGAAGATATTTTTATAAAACGTTTGCCAGTTGGTGATAACGAGTGCGTCGCCGAAACAACCGCAATCCGTAACCGGGTTTTTGATAGCCAGATACAAAGTGAGCGGAGTCATAACACACATGAAAGCTAAAAACAAAACGGCATGAAAACGCCGGTAAACCCCTAATAATAAGCATACTCCCATTGCAAATTCGATGGCCGACTGTGCAAAAGCCAAAGGTAAAACCGAAACGTTGAAAATGTCCAAACCGAAAGCCGATAAGTAATCCATGGTTTTGTACATGGTTCCCATCGGGTCTACGGCCTTCACAAAGCCTGAAAAAATAAAGACTGCGCCTAAAAAGAGGCGGCAAAATTCGACGATTATCTTCTTTAATATATCCGGGATTTTCATTTTTTTTTGCTATACGGTATCTATTTCTATCAAAAAACAGACGACAAAGGTACAATTTTACATTTGAATATGAAAGGTTTTAAAATAAAAGGCTAAATCTTTTTTGAGGCGAAGGAAAAAAATATTTCCTTTCCAAAAAATATTTGCATAATACGCCGTTAGGAATTACGCCGTTAAGCGTTACATATCAATAGAAAGAAAATGAATATCAACCGCATCCTCGCGGTTGAGCGATTTTGCGCATTTATTTGCAAGTAGCTTGCTGAGTCACCCTGCGGGTGACTTTTCCGGTAAATTGTAGCCTCCCTGCGGGAGGCTATCCGCCTGCCCTTTCAATGGGCAGGCGGTAAATTGACATTGACAAATAGACAAATTATATATACTTACTCTGCCGCTACGCAACGCACTGAGAAGCTGTAGGGTCTACCGAAGTCGCCGACGTCTCTGCCTCTGCCCCCGCTGTATAAGACCCCGCACCAGCCGTGGGCGGAACCCTGGGTGCTACTGCTCCAGTAGAAGCCGAAGGAGCCTCGGTTGTTCAGCGAGCCATCGCTGTCCCGATAACCGGCCGCCGGCAGGTAGAGGTAATCGCCAACTTTCAAATAAGAAGAAAAGTTACCGTCGTCACCCCATGTTCCCGACCAGGTAAGTCCATTATTATCAAGGCTAAGTTCTATGTTACTTGCAGTCTTGTTTATAGCAGCAGCGAACTCAGAATTCGTAGGCAAACGCCAACCCGCAGGGCAAGGATTGTTTTCAGCTTTCCACAAGTTATTGCCATCCGCGTCTTTTTGGGAAGTATCATCTTCACTTGACTCCTGATAATCGGTATTAGTCCAGCCACTGCCATTATTTGTACCGCTATTCACCACAGAAGCCGTCTTGGCCCCAAAACGATACCAATCGCCGTGATGTTGATAAGTAAACGTTTCGCTGCCGGTAAGAATATCCAAACCGCCCAAATTATGACAGGCAAAAGTCAACCAGCGATCGGAAAGCCGATCAATACGAGCCGGACAATGACAGCCGGCATCCTGAACCCGAATATTACGAAGGGCAAGCTTCGCTTCAGTACCAACCTTATAACTTATCCACAATTTTACCGTATCACGACCCGAAGCAGGCACCAAAGTTTTCACCCCCGATTTAAATACAACCGTAAACGGTTCCTTGCCGGAAGCAGCAGGATTGCTCGTATTCACAGGCTGTACGATATGATGGACCAATCCGTGAGGGTCTTCATAACTTACCTGCAAATCAGAATAAGCTCCCTTATAATCAAATATATATGTTTTCGCATAGCCGCTCGCAAACGAATCGGCGCGTGCAGTGTAACCGGCTTCCGGCTCGGTACCGCTCTGCTTAACGTCGTAACAGGGAGAGCCGAGAACATCATAATTATCGCCGTACAAACTGGAAGGAACACCGCCGCCATCGGTTACATAAACCGTTACCTCGTTACTTGTCGCCTTCGCCGAAGCGGAATAAATGTTGGAAGCCTCAACTTTTACTTTGTAAGTATCGGCAGGCGAAAAAGA
>JAISNS010000283.1 GCA_031276105.1 Dysgonamonadaceae bacterium | reverse complement strand
ATACGAATATTATTAAAATAACATGATAACGATAGACCAATTACAGGAAGTATTGGAGCGCGAGTCGGCGCTGAGGGGGTATCTTTGACATTGATGCCAAAACAATTCAGTTAGAAGAGGAAGAACTTCGTACGCAAGCGCCTGATTTTTGGGAGGATCCAAAAAGCGCCGAAGAACAAATGCGTAAAGTGCGCGAAATCAAATCGTGGATTGTAGCCTACAACGAAATCAAATCGGCAACGGAAGAATTGCAGTTGGCTTATGATTTCCTGAAAGAAGGTGTTACGACCGAAGACGAAGTGGATGCGGCTTATAAACAGGTTCTTGTTTTGCTTGAAAACTTGGAATTGAAGAATATGCTTCGTTCCGAAGAAGACCATTTGGGCGCCGTATTAAAAATTAATGCCGGAGCCGGCGGAACGGAAGCCCAAGACTGGGCGGAAATGCTTTACCGCATGTACAGCCGCTGGTGCGAAAGCAAAGGCTATAAAGTAACCGTTACCAACTGGCTGGATGGAGACGACGCCGGAATAAAAACCGTAACGCTCCAGATAGAAGGCGATTATGCTTTCGGCTATTTGAAAAGCGAAAATGGCGTTCACCGCTTGGTTCGTGTTTCCCCCTATAATGCGCAGGGCAAACGGATGACTTCTTTTTCGTCGGTCGCCGTTGTTCCTTTGGTGGATGATACGATTGAAATTGCCGTCAATCCGGGCGATATTTCTTGGGATACTTTCCGGTCGAGCGGGGCCGGCGGTCAAAATGTGAACAAGGTCGAAACCGGCGTTCGTTTGCATTACAACTACAAAGACCCGGATACGGGCGAAGTGAAGGAAATCGTTATCGAAAATACGGAATCGCGTTCGCAGTTTGGAAATAAAGATAATGCTATCCGTTTGCTGAAATCGCAGTTGTATGAACTGGAATTGGAACGAAGAAGGAAAGCTTCGGCTAAAATTGAAGCCGGAAAAAAGAAAATCGAATGGGGTTCGCAGATTCGTTCGTATGTTTTCGACGACCGGCGGGTGAAAGACCACCGCACGGATTATCAAACATCTAACGTCGGAGCCGTCATGGATGGCGATTTGGATGCTTTTATCAAAGCCTACTTGATGGAATTTGGCGGGGAAAGTTGATTACAAGTGTTTTCCCCGTGTGAAATCGCGGTACATTGTGGGTGTTGATCCGGTTTTTCTCCTGAAAGCCGTACAGAAATAGTCGCTGTTTTCAAATCCGGAATTATAGGCTATTTCTTTGATGGACTTGCTTGTATGGGTTAATAAATCTTTGCTCCTTTGCAATCGCAATTCCTGTACATACTGCGAAGGGGAAAAGCCGGTGTATTGCTTGAAAACACGCCTGAACCACGAATAGCTCATGTTCAGTTGAGTAGCAATACTTTCGAGATTGACGTTTTCCGTATAAGAATCGAGCATGATAATTTTAGCCTGATTGATTTGATTGGCAACCTGCAAATCTTCTAACGCATTTAACTTGTCGCGCGAATAAGCCAAGCCGAGCAGGTAATTCACAATTCCCGCCAACATCTGCTGAAATCCCGGTTCCTGTTCTTGGGCAATATGAATCGCCTGTTTATACAAATGAACAATTTCTTCGTTAATTCCTACATTAAAAATCGGTTTACTCTTGTTAAAGAAACCGTTTTGGATGCGGTTATTCATATTAACGCCACTGAAACCAATCCAATATTCATCCCATCCACATTCTTTTAGGGGTTCGTAATTGTGCCATTCTCCGGGGTACAATAAAAAGAAGTGACCGGCGCGGATTTCGGTTGGTTTGCAATTCAGGGAAGTGAAACAGCCTTTTCCCCGCGACAAATACAACAGTTGATATTCGTCCAGCACCCGTCCTTTTTGCGTAGAAAACAAATAACGTGTCGGATGATTGCCCGGAGGATAAGACGTTCCGGCCATTATATGCTGATAACCGACCGTATTGATGGTTAAACCCCACGAGGCATCTTGTTCGTTCGCTATTAAATATTTGATGTGGATGGCTTCTTTCATTTTAGTTGCCGAACGTCAATTGTCCGCCGATTACATCAACTACGACCGGTTGAGCATGATTGATTTTCCTTGCCAAAATATCTTTAGACAGGGGGTTGAGCACTTGTCGTTGAATCACCCGTTTCACCGGACGCGCCCCAAATTGCGGGTCGTAGCCTTCTTCCGCTATCCGCTTGACGGCGGCATCCGTGAACTGCAAATCAATCCCGTTGCCGGACAACTGTTTTTTCACGAGGTTCAACTGCAACTGCACGATTTCTTTAATTTCGGCTTCATCCAAAGGCGTAAACATGATGGTTTCGTCGATCCGGTTCAGAAATTCCGGGCGAATCGTCCGCTTCAACAAATCCAAGATTTCGTTTTTGGTGTCTTCGATTACCTGTTCGCGGTTGTCTGTATTGATCTTTTCAAAACTGTCGCGGATAATATTCGACCCGATATTGGACGTCATGATGATAATCGTATTCTTGAAATTCGCCACGCGCCCCTTGTTATCGGTCAAACGGCCGTCGTCCAAAACTTGCAACAGGATATTGAAAACGTCGGGATGCGCCTTTTCGATTTCGTCGAACAAAACAACGGAATAGGGTTTCCGGCGCACGGCTTCGGTCAACTGTCCGCCTTCGTCATAACCGACGTATCCCGGAGGCGAACCGATTAAACGGGTGACGGCAAATTTTTCCTGATATTCGCTCATGTCGATGCGGGTCATCATGTTTTCGTCGTTGAAAAGGTATTCGGCCAAGGCTTTGGCTAATTCGGTTTTACCGACTCCCGTTGTCCCGAGGAAAATAAACGAACCGACCGGCCGTTTCGGGTCTTGCAAACCGGCGCGGCTCCGGCGAATGGCGTCCGAAACGGCGGTTATCGCTTCCTGCTGCCCCACAACCCGCTTGTGCAGTTCTTCTTCCAGGTGCAACAGTTTGTCCGATTCGCTTTGAAGCATCCGCCCCACGGGGATTCCCGTCCAGCGCGAAACGACGTCGGCAATGTCGTCCGCATCGACTTCTTCTTTAATCATCGCGCTCACTCCTTGCATGGCGCTCAATTCCTGCTGAAATTTCTCGATTTCGGTTTCTTTTTGCCGCAAAAACCCGTAACGGATTTCGGCTACTTTTCCGTAATCGCCTTCCCGTTCGGCTTTTTCGGCCTGATATTTCAAGTCTTCGATGTCGATTTTATTCTGTTGGATTTTGTTGATGATTTCGCGTTCCGATTCCCATTTGGCTTTCATGTGCGATTCTTCTTCGCGTAAATCGGCAATTTCCCTGTTCAGGATTTCCAGTTTGCCGGTATCGTTTTCGCGTTTGATGGCTTCCCGTTCAATTTCCAACTGCGTGATTTTCCGGGTGATTTCGTCTAAGGCTTCCGGCACGGAATCGACTTGCATCCGCAACCGGGCAGCCGCTTCGTCCATCAGGTCGATGGCTTTGTCGGGCAAATAACGGTCGGAAATGTAGCGGCTCGACAAATGCACCGAAGCAATAATCGCGTCGTCTTTGATCCGTATCTTGTGATGGTTTTCGTATTTCTCTTTCAATCCGCGAAGGATGGAAACGGCGTCCGGTTCGGTCGGTTCGTCAATCAGTACCTGTTGGAAACGGCGTTCCAAAGCCTTGTCTTTTTCAAAATACTTTTGGTATTCGTTCAACGTCGTGGCGCCGATCGCCCGCAATTCGCCGCGAGCCAACGCCGGTTTCAGGATATTGGCGGCGTCCATTGCGCCTTCGCCGCCACCGGCGCCCACTAAGGTGTGGATTTCGTCGATAAAGAGGATAATTTCCCCGTCCGAGCCAATCACTTCATTGACCACCGATTTCAAGCGTTCTTCAAATTCGCCTTTGTATTTGGCGCCGGCAATTAAAGCGCCCATATCTAAGGAAAAAATCTGCTTCGTTTTCAGGTTATCCGGTACGTCCCCGCGGACAATCCGGTGCGACAATCCTTCGGCAATCGCGGTTTTACCTACGCCAGGCTCACCGATTAAGATTGGGTTATTTTTGGTGCGGCGACTCAATATCTGCAACACCCGGCGGATTTCTTCATCCCGTCCGATGACGGGATCTAATTTTCCGGCGCGCGCCCGTTCGTTCAGGTTTATTGCATATTTCGACAGCGACTGATACGTATCTTCTGCCGACTGGCTGTTTACCCGGTTGCCGTTTCGCAATTCACGAATGGCGGCGGTCAGTTCCTTTTCGGTGATTCCTGCGTCGCGCAACATCGTGGAGACCGTACTTTTCACCTCAAACAAGGCCAGAATAAGCGATTCGACCGACACGTATTGGTCGCCCATTTTGGAACTGACGTCCACCGCTTTTTGCAAAACGGCATTGGCTTCCCTGCCCAAAAACGGTTCGCCGCCCGATACTTTCGGATAGGACTCAATCTCTTTGTCCAGAATGGCGTGAAGGTTTTGCCCATTGACGCCCATTTTTTGGAAAAGAAAATGCACGACACTTTCCGCTTCGGTTAAAACGGATTTCATCAGATGGGCAGGTTCAATGGATTGCTGCTTTTTCTGTTGGGTAAGTTCAATGCTTTTTTGAATGACTTCCTGCGCTTTGATTGTAAAATTGTTTAAGTTCATATTGTATTTCTCCTTTCTTTTCGTATGATTTCTAAGAGTAAACGAGTAAACAAGTAAACGAGTAAACGAGGGCGCGAAGCGGCGTTTGTTTAGCGCACTTGTCGCTTGTCACTTGTTTACTCTTTTATACAACAATTTTTTTGCCAGAGGTTAGAAAAGAGACAAAATGTCAGGCTTTGTGTATTGCTTCACTTTTAATTCTTCTATCTTTCCATTGCGCCGATCGTCATCTTATTTTAAAAATATTGCTTTTTATTTGCATAATTCGATTAAACGAATTACATTTGCAACGGTTTTTGTAAAACAATAACAAATATGGCAACTTCCGAAATTTACAGTTTATTATGTATTATTAAATTCCAAACTTTGGTAGTTAAAGGAATTATGCCTACACACACACACACACACACACACACACACACACACAGCGAAATATAATCCTGTTTCAGGAAAATACAATACTTGTCTATCTCCCAATAAGAGATTCGGCAGGTATTTTTTTGTGTCCGTTTATCTACCCTGTCATCCCGTGCGCCGTTCTCATCCCATACACCGTTGTCATCCCGCGCTTGACGCGGGATCCCCTGAAAAACGCAGAACATTTAATCAGGGGATTGCGGGTCA
>JAISNS010000213.1 GCA_031276105.1 Dysgonamonadaceae bacterium | reverse complement strand
GTATGATGATGAAGCCGTGTCACCGCCAAGCACTTTATTCATTTCTAATTTACTCAATCTACCTTCTTCAATTATTTCAAACTTTTTCATTATTATTCAAATTAATATTTTTTTTCCTATATTACATTGTGATTGTTTTCTTCAAATTGGCGATTTTTCCGAAAACCACAAGTAATAAAGCAAATGTTTTATCGAAAATAGATTTTTACTTTTTTCTGTTTTTATTTTACACGCAAAATTAGAAATTTATTTGTAGAAAGCGGCATTATTTTGCATTAGATTTTTGTTTTGTTCTTTAATTCCGTTTTTTAAAATACAAGTAGGTTGCGATTCATGTGGAGGCAATCCATGGCGTCGTGCTGGAGGGAAGAGGGGAAAGATTTCATTTTTTTCCGAATACAATTAGACTCTAAACAAGATAGTAACATGTTACATTCCATACACATATTGGATTTTCAAAAGCAGAACTTACAAATAGAGTATTGCGTGTCATTGAAATCTCTTGCAGTACATTTATATAATATTCCGTCGTTTTTATGTTTTTCCGCAAATATTTTTCCAACAAACTCAAAAATGCGATCTTCGCCCGACACCATCTCCTCCCAACTCGAACTGTAATAATAATCCGGCAAAATTCCCTCTTCAAAGAGACCTTCAGGCAAAAGAGGCGCTCTTGTACATATCCGATAATACACTTTGTCGGATAACAGTCGAATAAGCGGCGCTCCGGTAGATCCGGATGTAGGAGAACCAACTAATATGGCTCTATTCGGATAGTGTAATTTTAACGTTATTAATAAATCTTCTGCTGCAGAACAGGTTTCTTCACTAATGAGGATAAATAAGGGCTGATCAAATAAAGGTAAATTCTTTTTTATTAAGACCGATTCGGGTAAAGTATCCAAAGCAATCCCTTCATAATATTCTCTATATTCAGGATATCCGTATCCTTTCGCCGTTTTCAGTGCGTGATTGATGCGCGTAATCGATTGATATGTTTTCAGCGTATCAATATTCAAAAAGCACATTAGCACGGAATCTGCAATTGATTCACTTCCTCCCGGATTTCGCCTTAAATCCAAAACCAAATAATCTGCCTGCTTCACTTCTTCGGCAATATGATTAAGTATCGGACTTACTTTGTCCGTATCAAAATCATCATAGCGAAAATAAAAAAAGGGAATATTATTTATATCTTTCTTCATAAACAAGTCGGTTCCTTCTCTTTTTTCTTTCAGTATGCTTATAAATTCGGGGTTATTGTAATTGGCATAAGTATTGTATGCTACTTCTTTCTCTTCAGTTTTCCCTTGAGGCGTTTTTATTCGAATGGTTATTGATTTTTTATACGTTCCAATACTGAAGTTCGATAGCGCTTTTTTTAATCTTGATTGAAAAGTGTTGCCAATGGCAAATGGGATATAAACCCGATTAAGATAATCAAGTGTCGGCTGATTATCTACTTCCAGCAATTCACTTCCCAGAGGAATAGTTTCTGTCAACTCTTTTAAAACTTTGCTTATATAAAATTTACCCTTAGCCGCTTCAATTTCAAAAGGCAATACATCATTACCGGAATCTCCTTCGTTACAATCATCCAAGTTGTAAAAACCGGTATGGCCATCGTGCAATATACTCATAAACTGAGATAGAAATTGATAATAATCACATTTCTTTTCAATCAATTCCACTTGCAAAATCGAAGACATGTATATACTGTCCCAATTGATAATTTTTAATTTGTGAGGATCATAAAAATTATTCGATACATCCTGCTATATTTTTGAAAGCCAATAAACTCATTCTTCTTTAGAAGAAGAATGAGCAAATAAGGAACTTTGGAATACCGATAAGGAAATCGTAACTATTCAGCCCCATCAAAAAAAACACAAAAAAAAGATAATCTTGTAACTACTCAGGAACTTCTTCTTTGCTCTCGAATGCCTTGCGCAATGTAAAAGTTCCTAAGTAGTTACTATTTTTTCGTGGCAAAGATACGAAATATTCCGTTTATCTTTTCCAGAAATCCGGCGTAAAGAGGATCAGCAGGGTGAATATCTCCAGGCGGCCGGCGACCATCAGGAAAGAGAGGTACCATTTGGCAAAAGCCGTTATGTCGGTGTATGATGCCGAACTGTCGGCCGAGCCTAAGGAAGAGCCGACGTTGCCTAAAGCCGAAACCGCACTGCCTAAGGCTCTTTCCAACGGCATCCCGGTTAATGTAAGGATACCCCAACTGACAAAAAGAATACCGATATAAAGGAAAGCGAAGGCGAGCAACCGCTGTACGGTTCCGAAGGCGATTGCCGAACCGTTTAACCGCACGGGAATGATGGCGCGCGGATGAATCAGGCGTTTAAATTCGCAAAACGTGTTTTTGATCAACACAACTGCCCGAACGGTTTTTAATCCGCCGCTCGTGGAACCGGCACAACCACATACAATCATCAGCAGGATGAAAAGAAAGAGATAAAAAGGCCCCCACAGCGAATAGTTGCAGGTCGAAAAGCCGGTGGTCGTGATGATGGAAACTACTTGAAAGACAGACGTCCTAAAGGAAAGGAGGAGAGGGTAGTCTTTGTTGATAAACAGATCGACGCCGGCCGATACGCCGACAAAAAGAATGATTGCCAGAAACCAGCGCAATTCTTCATCCCGGAAAAACTTCCGGAATTGCCCGTTAATTAAGAAATAAAGCAACGAAAAATTGATTGCCCCTATAATCATGAAAACCAGCAGGATCGATTCGATATACATCGAATTCCAATAGGCAATGCCGGCTTGATGGGTCGAAAATCCGCCGGTCGAAATAGTGGTAAAAGCATGACAAACGGCGTCGTACCCGTTCATATCGCTCAATGACAGGAGAAAAATCAACAGCAGGGTGAGAATCAGGTAAATCGCCCACAGTCTTTTGGCCATTTGGGTAACGCGCGGACGAAATTTGTCGTGCGTCAATCCCGTCGATTCTGCGTCGAACAGTTGAGCGGCGCCTCCGCCCAGCAAGGGCATCAAAGCGAGGGAGAAGAGAATGATTCCCATGCCGCCGAGCCATTGCATGAGGCTCCGCCAAAAGAGCAAACCGTTGGAAATGAAATCAACATGGGTGAGGATAGTGGCGCCGGTCGTCGTAATTCCTGACATGGATTCAAAGAAGGCGTCGGTGAATGACGGTATTTCGCCGCTCAGGTAGAAAGGGAGCGAACCGAACAGGGCGAATGAAATCCAGCTTAAGGCTACGCTCAGGTATCCTTCGCGTTTCCCGATAATGGGCACTTTCCGGAATCCGAGCGATAATGAAAGCGCTAAACCGCAGAGCAACGTGATTGCCGCCGACCACAAAAAGCCGTTCAAGTCCCCGCCCTGATAATAGTAAGCGATGCCTGCGGAAATAAACATGAAAAGCGATTCCAGAATAAGAATAATCCCGATTACCCGAAGGATAAATTTCCACTGAAGTCCCGGCCCGTGCATGGTTGTTTTAATTAAAGTAATTTTCGATCTTGCGCATTGCCGTGTCTAAGCAGAAAACCAGCACATGGTCGCCCGGCTGAATAATCATATCCCCGTTGATCATTTCCGCCCGGCCGTCGCGAATTTTTCCGCCCAGCGTCATGTCTTTGGGAAGTCGCAGGTCTTTGACCGGCTTTTTGGTTATTTTCGAACCGGCGCGAGCAACGAGTTCGGCAACGTCGGCATTGGCGAAAGCGAGGCATTTGACGGTCGAAACATCGGCGTCCAACAGGAACTGGTAGATATGGCTCGAAGCGATCAGCTTTTTATTAATGATGTTACCGATATTCAGTTTCTCGGCCATTTGGATGTAATCCAGATTTTCCACTTCGGCAATGGTTTTGGGAACGCCCAAACTTTTAGCTGCCACACAAGCCAGTATGTTGGTTTCCGAATTGCCGGTTAAGGCAATAAAGGCGCTGCAATTTTTGATGTTTTCCTGTATCAACAGGTCGGTGTTGCGACCGTCTCCATTAATCACCAATATGTTACCGTCCACTTTTTCGGCTATCCGGTAACTTTTTTCCTTATTGATTTCCATGAGTTTGACTTGAATGTGATGCGGAATGAGTTCGCATACTTTCAAGGCGATACGTCCGGCGCCCATGATGCTCACCTTTTTGATTTCGATGTCTTGCTTTCCGGTAATGGTTTTTACGTCCTGTAAATGTTCTCTGGTTGTCGTAAAATAGAGCAGGTCTCCGGCGTGTATTTGATCCGAACCGCCGGGAATAAGGGTGTAATTGTCGCGCTTGATGGCGACAATGTGATAGATTTTGTTTTCTTTGCCCAAATCGTACAGGTATTTATCGACAATCGGCGCGTTTTCCCTTACTTTGATTCCCAGCAGGATAAGTCCGCCGGCAATTTCCCACCACTGTCGCGTCCAAGGGGTATGGAGGGCGCTAACGATTTCGTTGGCCGCCAGTATTTCGGGGCAGATGAGCGAATCGACGCCTAATTGCGTAAAGAAATCCGTATTTTTCGACAGCAGGTATTCTTCGTTGCTCACCCGCGCTACCGTTTTTTTGGCACCCAGGTTGTGCGCCAGCATACAGGCCGTCATGTTGGTTGTTTCTTCGGGAGTAACCCCGATAAACATATCGGCGGCGCCGATACCGGCCTGTTTCAAGTCCCGGATAGAAGTTGGATTTCCGGCGACGGTCATGATTTCAAAGTTGCTGAGGAAATTCAGGTTTTCCTCGTTCGAGTCCATCAGGACAATGTCCTGCTCTTCGGCAGAAAGCAGTTTGGAGAGGTGCCTGCCGACTTCGCCCGCTCCCCCGATAATGATTTTCATTGTTTTCCGGTGATTACTTTAGCGATGCTTTCCGCATCCATGCCACATATTTTGTACAGTTCGGGAATGGTTCCGTGAGCGATAAAGCGGTCGGGGATGCCGATTCGCTGTATGGAGGCCGGGTATCCGTGTTGCGACATAAATTCGATGACGGCGCTTCCCAATCCGCCCTGTATCGTGCCGTTTTCGACGGTGATGATGCGTCTGTAATTTTTTCCGGCTTCGTGCAACAGTTCTTCGTCCAGCGGTTTCAGGTAGATCAAGTTGTAAAAAGCCGCGTCCACGCCGTCTGCCTGCGCTTTCCGGATGGCTTCCAATGCAATATTTCCAATCGGGCCGATGCTTAGGACGGCAACGTCTTTTCCGTCTTTCTGTTTTTGTCCTTTTCCGGGCGGCAGTAGTTCAAAAGGGCGTTCCCAATCTTTCAATTCTCCTTTTCCTTTCGGGTAGCGGATAATGAAAACGCCGTTTCCCGGCCGGCTGGAGGTGAACATCAAGTTGCGCAGTTCGATTTCGTTCAGCGGCGAAGCAATCGTAAGGTTTGGAATACAGCGCAGGTAAGCCAAATCGAACGCGCCGTGATGCGTACAACCGTCTTCGCCGACCAGCCCGGCCCGGTCTAAGCAAAGCGTCATATCCAGGTTTTGCAGAGCGGCGTCGTGGATAATATTGTCGTAAGCCCGCTGCATGAACGACGAATAGATGTTGCAAAACGGAAGCATCCCCTGTTTCGAAAGTCCGGCGGAGAAGGTAACGGCGTGTCCTTCGGCAATGCCTACGTCGAAACATCTTTCCGGCATTTCTTTCATCAGGAAGATCATGGAACAACCGGTGGGCATGGCGGGCGTTATCCCGACGATACGTTTATCGCGGTGGGCTAATTCTACCAGCGTATGCCCGAAGACATCCTGATACAGTTGGGGTTCGTCTTTGGAACGGACAATGATCCGTTCGCCTGTTTCTTTATTGAATTTTCCGGGAGCGTGCCAGACAATGGCATTTTTTTCGGCCGGTTCGAATCCTTTTCCTTTTTTCGTGATGATATGCAGCAACTTGGGGCCTTTCATCGCTTTGATGTCATTGAGAATCCGCACCAATCCGTTCACGTCGTGGCCGTCCACCGGGCCGAAGTAGCGGATATTGAGGCCTTCAAAAACATTGTGCTGCTTGGTCAATAACGCCTTCAGGCTGTTGTTGAAGCGGATGATCCGTCCTTTTTCGTGTTCATGAATCAACTTTACTTTCCGCAACAGGTTATATAGCAGGTAACGGATCGTATTGTACGTTTGCGAAGTAGTGATGTTTACCAAATATTGGCTCATCCCACCCACCGGGCGGTCGATTGCCATATTATTATCGTTCAATATGATGAGCAGATTATTGGGGTCCGACGATGCGTTGTTCAGCCCTTCATAAGCCAGGCCGCCCGTCATGGAACCGTCGCCGATGACAGCCACTATTTTCCGGTTTTCGTTTAGCAGGTTGGAGGCAATAGCCATTCCCAAAGCAGCCGAGATAGCGTTGGAGGCATGTCCGGCGATGAAAGCATCGTATTCGCTTTCTTCCGGATTGGGGAAACCGCTGATTCCATTGAGTTTGCGCAACGTTTTGAACGCTTCCCTGCGGCCGGTCAGTATTTTGTGCCCGTAAGCCTGATGGCCGACGTCCCAAACGATTTTGTCGTCGGGCGTGTTGAGCACGTAATGGAGCGCAACGGTCAGTTCGACGGTACCTAAACTCGACCCGAAATGTCCGGGCGTTTCGGCTAAAACATCAATGATATATTGCCTCAGTTCGGAGCAAACCTGTTCCAACTGTGCCGGTTGCAAGCTACGCAAATCGGCCGGTGAATGTATTTGTGATAATAGTTTTAATTCTGAAAATTCAGCCATAGCCAACAAAATCTCGTGCAAAAGTAGTAAAAAATCACAGTTTATTCCCTATTGCAGGATAAAATCGGCTAAATCTTTTTTGAGGCGCCAATGGAACGCGGATAACACGGATGAAGCGGATTATCACGGATAAAATGTTTTTCAATGCCTGCCGCCTTTATTTTTTTCTAAAAATAGTTTGCATAATCTGATTTATTGAATTACATTTGCAGCGGTTTTTGTAAAACATCAACAAATATGGCAGCTTCCGAAATTTACGGTTTATTATGTATTCTTAACTTCCATCGCTTGGAAGTTAACGGAATTATGCACACACACA
>JAISNS010000090.1 GCA_031276105.1 Dysgonamonadaceae bacterium | reverse complement strand
TTCTTCGGCCCAGTTGCTTACCCGCGCTCATCACGGCGACTGGTATATGTTTGGGGCAAAGAATGCTTCTATGGCAAATACGGTAGCGAATGATACGGCCAAAACATGGGATGACGGTTATTACCAAGCCGATGCAAGCGACTGGTTGGCTGCAAATGATCCCTGTCCTGCGGGTTGGCGACTACCGTTGTGGGACGAATGGGCTGGTGTCGCAAGTCCTATTTATAATACTTATACGCCTGTACCTGATCCATGGCATCCGACCTACGTTTCCGGTGTTTATAATATTGATGAATTCAGAAATTTAGGAAAGGTAGGCGATTACCTTTTCCTTCCCGTTGTCGGCCGGCGGGAGGGCATTTCTTTTGGTCGTGGCGGTGAAGGCGCCTATTGGTCTAATACTACCATCTCTTTGAATCTTACTGACCATAGGAGTGTATTTCTACAATTCATAGAGGGGACTATCACTATTGATATGCTCCCAAAGACGCAGGGGCTAGCGGTTCGTTGTGTGGCCGAGTAAAAATTAAAAGCAACAAAAAAGCAACGCGGCTGGTTCTAATAGATTTAGAGGCAGCCGCGCTGTTTTATCCTGCCGGCAGGTAAATCACTTTTTTTGTTTTGAAAAAATCTTCTTCAAAGTATTCTTCCAAATCGTAGGTAACGGCTTTGTTGCGGAAAGGCTTCAATTCTTCCTGCAAATCGCCGCCTTTCAGGCAAAGAAAGCCGTTGGGAAGCGCGTTTTGCTGCTCGCGGGCAAGGTTTTTTTTGGCCGCCCGAACCAAACCGGCCAGAGGCATGACGGCGCGACTAACCACAAAATCGAATTTGTTTTTTTCATCTTCCGCCCGTTCCTGTTTACATTCCACGTTGTCGAGTTGGATTTGCCGGGCAATCGCTTCCGCTGCCCCGATTTTTTTACCGACGCCGTCAATCAAAAGGAAACGGACATTGGGAAACAAAATAGCTAACGGTATTCCGGGAAATCCGCCGCCCGTTCCCACATCCAAGACTGCCGAATGGTCTGTGAAACGAATTACTTTCGCAATTCCCAACGAATGAAGGATGTGTTTTTCATATAAGTTTCCAATATCTTTTCGCGAAATAAGATTGATTTTGCTATTCCAAGCGGTATATAAGCCGGAAAGAGCGGCTAATTGTACCTCCTGCCGCTCCGTAATCTGCGGAAAATATTTTTTAATTATATCCAATCGAATAATGAATTAATGATTATAAAGGGATTAAACCCAAATTTGTTGCAAAGGTATTTTATTTTTCCCGCTAAAAAAATAGTTCTTCAATCTTTCTTTTTTATCTGCCGGAGGTAAATTTTATTTTTTTATGTATTTTTGTAAAAACGATTTTTATATCTTATGCAACGTTTTTAACCGTTTTTTCATCTAATAAACAATGGACGATAAAATGTCTGAACTGAACCGGATAATTGCATCATGTAAACGCAAAGATGCAGAAGCAAGAAAAAAACTGTATGAGTTATATGCTTCTGCAATGCTGGCTATTTGTTTTCGTTATGTGAAAGAAAAAGAAACGGCTAAGGATATACTGCAAGAGGGTTTTATTAAAGTTTTCACTAAAATCGGCGATTATTCGGGAAGCGGTTCTTTTGAAGCGTGGATGAAAAAAGTATTTGTAACAACGGCGCTGGAATATTTGCGAAGCACAAAAGTATGGCGTTTAAATGTAAATATGGAAGATTACGAAGGAACGATTACGGACGATTTCGATGTTTCGATAGTCGCCAAGCTATCGGCCGACGAAATTACCGGTCATATCAACGAACTTCCGCCCGGTTTCAGAACGGTTTTCAACCTGTATGCAGTGGAAGGCTATTCACACGCCGAGATAGCCCGAATGTTGGGCATTAAAGAAGCCTCTTCCCGTTCGCAACTGGCGCGCGCGCGGCAATTATTACAAAGTAAAATGCAAAACGCATATTGATAAAAAATGCACGGAACAAATAAAAATACGAATGTTTTCGACAATGTTATCAAAGAAAAATTGAAACATTATTCATTGCCGTTGGACGACACGCTTTGGGGCGAAATAGAAAAACGCCTGAATAAAAAACCGGGGAAAAAGGTTCTTTGGCTTTGGATTTCAAGTGCGGCGGCAGTAGCTGTCATTGTATTGGGAGGATTAATATTTTTGTATAACAATAAATTTACAGACGATGGAACAACCGGACAATTACCCGATTATGAAACGCAGGTTACAAAAGAAATACCTGACGAAGAAAATTTATCAACTGTTTTGCCTTCAAATCACCGAGATCAACGCAACGCTTATTCCCGGCAAACGGGAAGAAAAACCGTTGAAACAAAACCTGTTCCCGATTTTGATGTAAATGAGCCGCAAGCATCCGTCGCGGATTTGCCTGCTGCCGAACAGCCGGCTTCTCAGAAAGAATTACCGTACAAGTTACCGGCAAACAACTACGATACGATTGTTTATGCTGCTGTTTCCCAAAAGGAAACAAGTTTGGCCTTTCATATTGGTTCGGGAGGAGCTTTATGGGCGATGAGCGATCGAGCATCGAACAATTCCGATTTTTTTTCGTATGCGGAGGCGGAGAAAATAGTATCCAATGCGCCGCTTCCGCTACGGCCGGCGCTGCTTACCGGAGAAGATTTCTCCGAGAGAGAACATTATCCGCCTCTTTCTTTTGGACTTACTTTCAAAAAAGACATAAACAACCGGTTTGCCGTCGAAAGCGGTTTGGTTTATACCTTCCTCTCTTCCCGGTTCGAAAATAAGGAATCGAATAAAAGCGCTACTTTAAAGTTGCATTATCTGGGGGTTCCACTCAATTTGCATACAAAGATAACCGGTAGTCGTTGGAGCAAATGGGGGCTTTATCTCGCTACGGGTATTATGCTTGAAAAGGGATTGTGGTCGCATTATTCGCAAAGCGAGCATTTCCTCAATTCGGTTGAAAACATTTCTTTTACTCAAAAAATCGACGGATGGCAGTGGTCGTTAAATGCAGCATTCGGGATTGAATATAAGCTGATTAAAAATTATGGCATCTATTTTGAGCCGAAAGTAAGTTACTATTTAAAAAACAATCAACCGGAAAGCGCCCGGACGGAGAATCCCTTGATTATCGGGATAAATGCAGGAGTAAGATATAGTTGGTGAGTAGTCCGTCAGGCGATCGTATTATGTAAAAATTCGGTAATATTGTCATCCTGACTGATTTTCAATTTCTTCCTTAACCGGTTTCGAGCGGATTCGACACTGCGTACCTCTTTAAACGTAATAGCCGATATTTCTTTGGAAGAAAGTCCCAATTCCAGAAACGCGCAAAGCCGCTTTTCTTTTGGCGTTAAATCAGGATAACGTTTTTCCAAGTTATGATAAAAAGAAGGATGGACTTTTTCGAAATAATAGCTGAATTCTCCCCAATTATCCGTCGAATGTTGGTGACTCAATTTATTCAGCAATTGTCGTATCTGCTCTCTGTTTTGCCGGTCTTTCGGGTTTAAGTGTATGAGTAATTGTTTCAATTCATTTTTCAGTTCGGTAATCAACTCGTTGTTTTTAATCATATAAAGCGTATAAGAGGTCAGTTCCCGGTTTTTTTCATCAATCGTATAATTCAATTCCTGTTCCTTTCGCCGCTGCAATTCTTTTTCTTTCTCGTGCAATTCGGCTTGGTGTTGCAACAGCAATTCTTCGTTTTTACGTTCTTTTTCTTTGTTTTTGGAATAATTAATCAAATATAAAACCACAATAATCAGCGACAACGCTACGGAAGCCGAAATAATCCACAGCCGGTCGGACGCCAACTTTTGCAAGGTAATATTTTTGATTTGCAATTCGTTTTCCCGGATTTTCTTTTCGGCGGCATACATTTTTTCCAAATCATTTGTTTTTTGTTGATTATCAATCATTGAAATGGAGTCGTTGATCATATAAGCTTCTTTCAAGGCTTGATACGCCGCTTTCGGCTGATTGTTTCTTTCGTGATATCTTGCGGCTTCTTGCAGGATGCGGCTTTCTATATGTTTATTGTTTAAATATTTGGCCAGATATAACGCTTTTTCCATGTACACGTGAGCAGAATCGGCGGCGCCCAACATTTCGTAAGCATTTGAAAATAAAACGTAAGTTTGTACTAAATCGTTTGTAAATCCCTGTTTTTCTTGATATTCCATTGCATTCAGCAGATAACTGATCGCCAATTTATAATCCTTTTTCATGAAATAAATATTGGCAATATTGGTTTGCATACCGTAATAGGAATAAATATCTTCTTTATAATTCAGTTGTTGAATGGCAAGTAAAGAATAATCCAATGCCTGATTGTATTCTTTGCGGTTGATATAGACGCCGGCCAGATTATTATAATTGTTGAATAATTCTTTTTTTATGCCGGCTTTTTGGTTAATTTCAATAGCTTTAAGAAGATAAAATTCTGCTTTTTCCAACTCGTTACGCCGGTAATGAACGGTTCCTAAATTATTATATATCATTGATTTTACCGGATCGAGGCGGTATGTTTCCGCCAAAGCCAAAGCCTCGAAATAAAAATCCATCGCGCGGTTCCACATACCTAATTCCTCGTGAGCAACGCCCAATGGAATATAAAATAGCGTCAGCGATTTTATTTGCTCATCGGAAGGATTGGCTATTTGTTTGTAGTAAGATACGATATGCAAATAAAACTCAATGATTGCAATTAAGTTCCCTTGTTGGTGAAAAATTACGGCGCTGCTGTTGAGCGCTTTTCTAAAATCCTCTTCCGAAATATTTTGCGAACCAATCAGAGAATCCAACAAATGAAAGTGAGGACGGGTTTTTTCGTTTTCACCACATTCTTTCTTTACAAATTGTTTGGAATAGGTCAATATACTTGCCTTTTTGCTTTCATTTGCGACAGAAATGAGGGGACAATACACTATGAGAATAAAGAATAAAACACTTCTTTTCCCTAACAAAACATCATATATTTTATTTTCTTCCATTAATCTTTCTATGAAAAAACAAATTCTTTGGCAAATATAGTTTTTTAATTTTAGATTTTATCATTTTCGGCGTGAAAGATGAAGTAAGTAGTAAAAAATGGCATTGCTGCAGCGCATTCGCATTCGCAAAATTAAAAGTCTCTCATTCCTGCCTGATGCCGAATGAGAGACTTTTTAATTGCACTTTATTTTACACCGGTGATTTAGAAAACTATTACTTTTTGATAGAAACTGTTATTGTTGCCGGTCAATTTTACTAAATAAATACCGGGAATTAGACGTTGTAAGGAGCAGGTTGATCCGGTTCCGGCAATTCCTTTTTCTACTGTCTGTCCATTAACCGTTGTTATCGAATAGCTGATTTCTGAGGAAGCCGTATTTCGGATTTCAATACGCCTATCTTTTGAATTTAATTTTACATCGGAAAGCGAAATGTTTTTAATTTGGTCAATAATGGGTTCATAAGTATAAGTCTCAAAACCACTGCCCGCGTCAGCCTGGTCGATAGACTGGATGCCAAAACGATACTTCCCTTCCGACAATTTCACCTCAAAAGAAGTTTGATTGATTAGAGTAATGTTTCCACCACCGGTTTTTAGTTTTCCGCTGAGGGTATCCACCGGAGCGTATGCAAAAATCCGGTCGTTTTTTTCGTCAACGATGAACAGGTTGTATCGAAGGGCGTCGGTTGCTGTTTCCGTATCGCCGGCAGCATTCCACGACAAATTGTATTTTCCGTTGTTGTAAGAAACCAAAAAGTTTTCCGGTGCGGAAGGAGGCGTATTGGACGGAAGGGAGCCATTCGCTAATTTATTGATTGCAAAAGCTGTAGCCCAGCCATCTCTCCAGCCGGTATTCGCGTAGTCCTGATTGCCGTCGTTGTCGATATCTACCAAATTTACGCTGCCGGAACGTGCACGCATGTTTTCGGGAACTTCTGCTGCGGTGAAAG
>JAISNS010000040.1 GCA_031276105.1 Dysgonamonadaceae bacterium | reverse complement strand
ATTTATTTCATTTTTTACTTTACCTTTGCACTCCGAAAGAGAAAACATAATGAAAGTAATTAATAAATCACGGTTTCCTATCCTTAAAACTGCCGCCAAGGAAAGTTTGAAAAATTATGAATCAAACGATGAGGAGGAATTGATTTTTGAAGATAACGACACATTGAAATCGAAGGAAGATATTCGGATTGACTTAAATAAGGAATTAGATGACTTCCTGAAAAAATTAATGGAATAAAATTGGCCACTATAGCTCAGTCGGTAGAGCAACGCATTCGTAACGCGTAGGTCACCAGTTCGAGTCTGGTTAGTGGCTCTTTATAATTAAACAATTGCTAAAGTAAAAATTTACTGTTAGGCAACTTTTATTTTTATGAACAACGTATATCAAATCGGAAGTGGTTCGTTAACCTTCGAAATCATAGAAAAAATCATCAATAACAATCTGAAACTGGATTTGGCTCCCGGAGCAATAGAAAGAATCCAACGCTGTCGCGATTATTTGGATAAAAAGATAGCATCCGCCGAAGCGCCAATGTATGGAATCACAACAGGTTTCGGTTCGTTATGCAACAAAACCATCTCGCCCGACGAATTGAGTAAATTGCAGGAAAATCTGGTTAAATCACATGCTTGCAGCGTTGGCGAAGAAATCCCGCCCGTCATAATCAAACTGATGATGCTTCTGAAAGCTTACGCTCTTTCCCTGGGGCACAGCGGCGTTCAAGTCATTACCGTTCAGCGAATTCTCGATTTATACAACAACGACGTAATGCCGATTGTTTATGATCGCGGTTCCTTAGGCGCGTCCGGAGATTTAGCGCCATTGGCCAATCTGTTTCTTCCTCTCATTGGCGCCGGCGACGTATATTATCAGGGGAGAAAAAGGGAAGCTATGAGCGTTTTGCAGGAGTTTGGCTGGAAACCGGTCAAGCTGATGAGTAAAGAAGGATTAGCTTTGTTGAACGGTACGCAATTTATGAGCGCCAACGGAGTCTATGCCTTAATCAAAGCTTTGGAATTTACCAAAAAATCGGATCTAATTGCCGCCCTTTCGCTGGAAGCATTCAACGGCTTGATCGATCCTTTTCTGGATTGCATCCAGAATATTCGTCCTCATCCGGGACAAATCGAAACCGGAAAACGAATCCGTTGCTTGCTGAAAGGCAGCGAATTGATTGAGCAAAAAAAAGAACACATTCAGGATCCGTATTCTTTCCGTTGCATTCCTCAGGTGCATGGAGCTACCAAAGACGCTATCCGCTATGTGGCGCAGGTTTTACTGACGGAAATCAATTCGGTTACCGATAACCCAACCATTTTTCCCGATCAAGACAAAATCATTTCCGGAGGAAATTTCCACGGGCAACCGCTGGCGATTGCGTTCGATTTTTTGGCAAACGCATTGGCCGAGTTAGGCAATATTTCCGAAAGACGGGTCGCACAATTAATCATGGGACTGCGCGGATTGCCCGAATTTCTGGTTGCCAATCCGGGTGTTAATTCCGGGTTTATGATTCCGCAATATGCTGCTGCATCAATGGTAAGTCAGAACAAGATGTATTGTTATGCCGCTTCCAGCGATTCTATTGTGTCGTCCAACGGACAGGAAGATCATGTCAGTATGGGTGCAAATGCCGCCACCAAATTATTCCGTATATTGAACAATCTGGAACATATTTATGCCATTGAATTGATGAATGCTGCGCAAGGAATTGATTTTCGGAGGCCATTGAAAACATCTCCCGTTTTGGAAGATTTTTTACACGAATACCGCAAAGAAACGCCTTTTATCAAGGATGATGTGATTATGTACAAGGAAATTCACAAAACGGTGGCATTCCTGAACCGAACGTCGTTTGATTTTGTTTGCTAAACGTATATAACTGAATTTTTCTCCATTCTCCTTCAAAATTAGGCGTAAACACCCCTTTTCCCCAGCTCTCTTCTATCTCTTCCGTTGTCCAGAAGCGGACTTCGTCAATTTCGTCCGGATTAAAATGAATCGAAGTTTCTACGATTGTCATGTGCGCATAAACTAATTCCCTTTCTACTTCCGATTCAAAGATATAGGAACAAACAAACTGGGGAACAAACGAAATAATACCTAATTCTTCCCTGACCTCTCTAAACAATGCTTCCTCAACAGTTTCGCCATAATCAACATGACCGCCTACCGACGTATCCCATTTTCCCGGTTGTATATCTTTATTCATGGAACGCTTTTGCAAGAGTATTTCTCCTTTTTTATTAAAGACATGCAAATGAACTACCGGATGCAGTAACTTGCTTCCGCTATGACATTCATTCCGGGTAGCGCATCCGGTTACTTCGCCATTATTGTTAACCAAAGGAAATAATTCATCCACAAGATTTGTTACATACGGGTAATTTTCATCACGCAACCACCTCCGGAAGCGAGGATGACGGATATTTTACGGTCTAATGGAATCAAAAGGGTTTCTTTCTTATAATCGCGAGCAACCTTATCGGCATTGACGCCGTCCCGGAAAATTTCGGCCTGAAAATTGCCTTCCCCGAGAAAAGACA
This sequence comes from Dysgonamonadaceae bacterium, assembly GCA_031276105.1. Classification (GTDB taxonomy): domain Bacteria; phylum Bacteroidota; class Bacteroidia; order Bacteroidales; family Azobacteroidaceae; genus Azobacteroides. The sequence goes on along the minus strand of JAISNS010000040.1, from coordinate 3,813 downwards.
AATCCAAATCCACGGTTCGCGACGTCCAGCCGGTTAATGAACCGACATACCATACGCCATCTTTTTGACGGGCAATCGTTACATACTCCCCTACCCTTCCATTGAGCACAATCGTACGATCCCAGACCGTTGGAACAGAAGCAATAAAAGCGGTACATTCCGGTTCTTCCTTGTAATTGGACGGACTGTCGCAAAGCATGTTCAACGGCGATTCAAATATCACATATTCAGCTAATTGATGGCAACGGGTACCCTGACTCATAGCTTCGTTATAAACCGGACGGTAATTATCTTTGCTTGCATTCCGCATCGCTCCCTGCGTATAATCCATGGGGCCGGCCACCATTCGGATAAAAGGAATCGTAACGTCGTATGTTACCTGATCGCAGGTAGCGCTCCATTTCAACTGTTCCAAGCCGTGAACCCCTTCAAAATTAACCACATTCGGAAATGTCCTCTGCAATCCCGTCGGCTTATAAACCCCATGGAAATCAAGCATTAAATGGTATTTAGCAGCAATTCGGGAGGCATCTGCAAGAAATTCGACAATCAACTGATCGTCCCTGTCCATGAAATCAACCTTGAAGCCTTTAATTCCCATTTCAGAATAATGCTTGCAAATACCTTCCACATCTTTGCTAAAAGCGTAATAACCGGCCCAGAGTATCAATCCGACGTTCCGTTTGCCGGCATAAGCAACTAATTCTTTCAAATCAATTTCCGGTACCACCTGATACAGATCTGTCTGCCGGTTAACCGACCAGCCTGCATCTAAAATCACATATTCAATCCCGTTTTCAGAAGCAAAATCAATGTAATACTTATACGTTTGGTTATTGACTCCGGCTTTGAAATCGACATGGTATAAATTCCAGTCGTTCCACCAGTCCCACGCCACTTTGCCCGGTTTTATCCACGAAAAATCAGCGCCATCGGGATTGGGCGACGCCAATTTGTAAATCATATCGCTGTCGGCCAAGTCTCCGTCTTTCGCAGAAACAATAATCGCCCGCCATGGAAATTGTATTTTACCTTCACAGCGAGCGATATACGATTCGCGCGATTGAACTAAGCCCTGTAATAAATCATGTCCGCCCTGCCGGATATCTTTCGGATAAGGCGCAAAAACACCTTTCAGACCATTCGCCGTATCGCCTTTGTACAAAAACATTCCCGGATAATTCAACAAATCGGCGTCCGTAATGCAAACTTTTTTACCTTGAGCGCCTTCAATCAAAACCGGGGCAAATGCCAAACGCTTTTCGTCCCATTCCGATAAGGAAATATAAGAATAAGTGTTCTCGAACGAATTAAAAAATTGAGCTTCCAACGATTCTTTTATGTCTCGCACATAAGGAATATAAGCTTTGGCATCGGAAGGAAAATTAAAAACAGCCTCTTCCGATTCTACCACAAAGGCTTGTTTCAAAGCCGAAACAAAACGGTAAGCAATCCCGTCGTTATAAGCGCGGAAAATTAAACCGAATCCATCTGCAAACTCAAATACCCGCTCGTTGTAATGATTCACGATTTGCTTCTTTTTATACACCTGTGCGAGAATGGCTTCGTTAACTTCGCGCATATAAGACTTTTTTAAACGCGTATTTTTACCAACAACTTTCCCCCGACCGAGATTTAATGAAACCGGCGAAGAAGCAATCATTGCATCTCCTTGATGATCAACTGTGTAACGCACATCGTCGCCTACGGTAATTTGAACGGATAAAGCGCCGTCGGGAGAATTTAATGTGAAATTTTTCTGAGCCAATGCAACGGAGTTGCAAAAAAGAACTGATAACACGAATAAGAAAACTTGTTTTTTCATATTTTTAATAATAATTATTAATGAACAGCAAAGATAAGATTTTTTTTCACTATAAAATCCATTACAATTATCTATTTTTGCCCTAAATTTTTTACCGCAGATGGAATACAGGAATAGAAAAGACGATTTTGAATACAACGACAATGTCATTTTATGGCAGGACGCTATCAATGAGAAAATTATGAAAAACAGGGAAATAAAATCCCAAGTTTATACGTTTTACAAAAACCAATGCGTCGTTGGCATAAAAGCGATTCTGCAAGATTCCGAATCGCTTCTGAATCAATTGACATATAAAGACCGGTATCTCCCTTTCCTTGAAAAAATGACGGAACACCGCCGGCAAGAATGGCTATCCGTCCGGATTTTAGTGAAAGAATTAACCGGCGAAGAAAAAGAAATCCTTTATCAACCTTCCGGAAAGCCTTATTTGGCAGATAAATCCCACTATATCGGCATCAGCCACACGAAAGGCTATGTAGCGGTATGCCTGAACAAGGAAAAAGAAACAGCTATCGACATTGAAAAAATCGCTCCACGGGTGAAAAATATTTATTCCCGGTTTATGAGCGAAGAAGAAGAAAAAGCCCTGTCCAAAAATCAGGAATTGGTTCATTTATTACTCCATTGGTCGGCTAAAGAATCCATGTTCAAAATATTAAACGAAACAAGCGTCGAATTTAAATCCCAACTGCACATCCAAGCTTTCGAACCGCTTTTGTATGAATGGGGAAGTTTTCAGGCCTACGAAACGCGAACCGGAAAACAAAACCTGTTCACAATCAACTATTATGTACACGAAGATTATGTTCTGACTTATATCTGAATATTCTTTCTTCCCTCTCGCCGTTGAATGTTCAGCCGGCGATGGGCTTTCATGAATGTCAGAAACGACTCTTTTCTCTTCCCTGCCACGGGTCGATGACCCGTGGTTATGAAAATTTTACCTTTCAGGAAAAGGAGACTAAACCGGATGTTGCCTAACATGAGTTAATAAACAACAACCTTTCCCAAATGAAAAGGGATTTGAAGCAATTAGAAGCCAAAGAACGCTTAATGATATTTGAGCGGTTAATGCAATACACATTACCAAAACAACAATCCATAAGCATTGAGGCTCAAATACAAGCCGAATACGGAACTTTGGAGAAATTATTAAGCAATGGCAATAAAAGAGATTACCGAGCGCGTAATAAGGTTAAACCAATTAAGCAAACAGACAGATGAATAGCAATGAAACAAGGGAGGCCAAAATACGTAAACTACTGAATTTTGCAAAAGGAGAAAGCTCAAAACCAGCATATAATGAATAATTTGTTTTTACGGCTCAAAAGTATATCGAAAAATAAAGCATGCAACTGTATGTCAATAGAATGACTATATGTGTCGTTATAAGTCATCGTTTGGCATAAAGGAAGAAGGTGTTGGGTTATCAGGAAAAAATCAATACCTTTGCGAAAGTAATTTCATAAATATTTACACTAATGGCAATACCAATCAGAAGCATACCCGTTTTAGAAGGCGCTGTATGGCGCAGATTTGAAAGAGAAAGACTCAAATCCGAAAAACGGCGCGGGACAATAGACATCTCTGAAGACATGAAGGAATATGAGGCGATTATCCGGAAAGCAAAAGCTAAAGGGACATTAAAATGATCAATAAATTGTTGATTGAAATAGATTACGGCCTTCCGGCGCAGCTCGTTTTGGAATTTGATGCTCGTATTTTCTAATTCCCTGACTTTATTTCGGAAAATTCCCAATAATTTTTTGGCTTGTAAATATTCTTCTTCCTTCTTATCTTCCACCAATTTTCCCATTTCGCGCAAGATTTGGTGAACCGGTTGCCAATCGAAATAGAGCAGAAGGTGTTCCGCCCAAAATTTTCGTTTCCCTGCCTGAAATATTTTATCTAATTCCTGTTCCGCTTTTTCGCTTCGACTAAATTCGAGCGCATAGTTATCGGTCAGGATGGAATTGGGATGAATT
>JAISNS010000006.1 GCA_031276105.1 Dysgonamonadaceae bacterium | reverse complement strand
GTGTGTGTGTGTGTGTGTGTGTGTGTGTGTGTGTGTGTGTGTGTGTGTGTGTGTGTGTGTGTTAGCATAATATCTCTAACTTCCAAAGTTATAAAGTTAAAAATACATAATAAATTGCTAATTAATAGAACTGTCATATTTTTTATTGCTGCTATTGCTGTTTTACAAAAATCGCTGCAAATGTAATTTGTTTTATCGGATTATGCAAATATTTTTGAAAAAAAAGTGAATGGGGCAGAAAACGGGCAGCAAAAGCGCAAAAAATCGGGGGTTTCCTGTTTTTCTATTGAAAATCTAAATTTTATATCTATCTTTGCACGACTCTTAGTAATGTAAAATAAACAATCAATAATGCAACATTTATCAACTTTCACTCTATTCACCGGATTCAATGAGAAAACCGGACGGTACTTACTCCTTCTCCTTTTATTATTGTCGTTAAGCAACACGTTTGCCCAAAACAAACCGGTCAAAAACGTTATCCTGTTAATTCCCGACGGGACTTCTTTAAGCGCGGTTTCTGCCGCAAGGTGGTATCAACGATACCTGCATCCGGAACAAACGCATTTGTATATAGACCCATACCTGTGCGGTACGGTGCTCACTTATTCGTCTAATGCGCCCATTGGCGATTCGGCGCCTACAACGTCCTGCTATATGACGGGATACCCAAGCCTGGCCGGTTGGGTGGCAACTTATCCGCCGGCCGACCCGGAAAACGACATCATCCCGATGGGTGTATATGAAGCGTATCAACCGGTAACCACTTTGTTGGAAGCCGCACGGATTATCCAAAATAAAGCAACCGGACTGGTTTTTACCTGCGAATTTCCTCATGCTACTCCAGCCGATTGTTCTGCCCACAGTTACGACCGGGGTAAATACGAATGGATTGTGCCGCAAATGGTTCATAATAAGATTGACGTGGTTATCGGCGGCGGCGCCGGACTTTTGACCGATAACCTGAAAACCGATTTACTGAATGATGGTTACGGCGTTTTCACCAACGACATTGCGGGTTTCCGCAATTATGCCGGTAACCGGATGTGGGCGCTTTTCGGGAATCGCGACATATCGTACGATCTGGATAGAGATCCCTCCCGTGAGCCGTCGATCGCCGAGATGACCGCCGTGGCGTTGGATAAATTGTCGAAGAACGAAAACGGCTTTATCCTCATGGTCGAAGGGAGTAAAGTCGATTGGGCGGCTCACGATAACGATGCGGTAGGAATTATCACCGAAATGTTGGCTTTCGACAAAGCTTGCGGCGTTGCATTTGATTTTGCCGGAAAGAATGGCGAAACCGTCGTATTAGTCGTTCCCGACCACGGCAACAGCGGATTCAGTATCGGTACGAGGCGCTGTCCGAATTATTCCACCATGAGCAAGGATGAATTGTTTGGCCCCATCGCTCAATTCAAAGCTACGCGGAAGGCTTTGGTTGCGAAATTGCAGAAAACAGAGCCGGCGCAATTAAAAGAAACCGTTTACGAATGGACAGGCATTTCGCTTTCCGACAGCGAATATCATGATTTGCTACAAGCGGGGGATAAATTAGACAAAGTCGTTGCCAAAGTCATCGAAAATCATATCTGTTTTGGGTTTACAACGGGCGGTCACACCGGCGAAGAAGTCTTTTTGGCGGTTTATGATCCCACTCCCAACCGCTTGATGGGGCATCATACGAACATCGAAGTGAATCATTACCTGCGCCGGTCGTTGGGATTGCCGGACGGGGCTTTGGATGCGATAACTCAAACTTATTTCGTTAAACATACCGATGTTTTTAAGGGATATTCCTGTACTATTAATAATGATGGGAAATTCCCGGTATTGAAGGTGAAACACAAAAAACACCAATTGGAAATTCCGGCCTATACGGATACCATCCTCCACAACGGGAAAGCGGTAAAACTGAACAGCGTCGTGGTTTATGTGGATAAAAACAATACGTTTTACTTGCCCCGGTCGATAGCGGAATTGTTGGCGAAATAATTAACCAACAAGGGGGCAAGTCTAACAAGGGGGCTTGCCCCCTTGTTGGTTAATATTCTATCGTAATCATGATTGTTTCGTCTTTTCCACCTTTTCCACCGAATAATTTGAAAAGCGGCAAGGAGACTTGCAGACCAACCCCTGTGTAATCAAAAGAATCGAACGCGGCAAATACACCGAATCCCCCGATATTCCCCGGCAAATTGACGGAATAGCCCCATTCCGAATACCCCGGTTTATCCGGCGTATGCAAGAATTTTGCGTGTAGCGCTTCGGTAAATAATTTGCCTTGCAGGAAAGGCAAGCGTTTCAGCGCCAAATAGTCCGTGTCGTAATTGACGAAAGCCTGTACCCATTGCCGGTTAGTGGAATAAGTATAGTAAGGCAGCAAGGCGTACGACGTTTTCCAATCCTTGAAACTTACCCCGTGACTGCCGGAATCGAAATGTTTGTAATCAATATAATTAAACGGATTCGTATTGAAAAATTTCCCCGCCGTCAACGTATAATTCAGCCGGCTAAATACGCTCAACCGCATTTGCTGCCTGATACTCATTTCCATCCGGGAGAAAACGGAATACCCGGAAACAGCATCCGGAGCGAATCCTTGCCGGTAATCAACGCCAATGGTCGGGAAACGTGAACGAACATACTTTTTGACTCCTTTTTCCATCCGGTAATAATATTCGGGCGTATATTCCAGATGAATCGAATATTCCGCCAAACGCTCGTATTCTTTCATGTACATCGGTTTGCCGTATTCAGGGACGTTTGGCGACCATCGATCCCGTATATTAAAAAGGTTCCACGTCGTTTGATTTTCCAACTCCTTGCGGACGGCCATTTCATAACCCAACGTCAATGGCAAGCCATTGGCAATATCGATCCGGTTATTGATCCGAAAATATTTCTTATCGTAAAACCGGGCGAAGTTGCGTCCTCCCGCCAGCGAATAAAGGCTGTTGATAAACCGGTCCATGCCCATCTCCCTACTGAAATCTTTCGACGTTTTCCCGGCCGATAAATGCAGTTGCCCCAAACGTTTGGGAGCATAATCCCAGTATATGTCCGTTTTCCAAAGCCATTTTTCACGGGCGGAAGCCCAATAGACGGACGGATTGATAATCAAACCGGTATGTTTTTTTTGCTTAAAATTAAGACTCAAAGCTTGTCCCATCCAGACGCCGTCCGCAAAATTGTATTCGGGAAATGCAAACAGCAAGCCGGGATAGCGGATGCGAACGAAAGATGAATCATTCCCGATTCGGCCGCCAAACAATAAATCGGAAAATTCAAAATCCGCATCCTCCTCTTTCCGGTTCAACGAATCGACCAACTGTTGCATGGTATCTTTCCGCGCATAACTTTGCAACTCTTCTTCGTTCAGGACAATCGACCGCACGGTTGACCAATACAGCGAGTCGCGTTTAACGGCCATCGAATCGACGGTTCGTTTAAAGAAATCATCGTCTTTGATTTCCAAGCTTTTCCTTTCTTTTTTCTTTTTCGGCAGATTGGTTTTTCCCCGGGCGGCAATCAGCGAATCGTTGAGTTGAATATGCGTATATTGAATCGAAGAAAGAAAATTCGCTTCCATATTCATCCCCAAATGGACATTCAATTTCATTTCGTTCGTGCAGAGCAGGTAAATATTGTCCACTACCGGACAATAATTCAACTTGACGTGCGACGTCATTCCGAGAGGCGAAAGCGTGAGTTCGGCATGGCGGATATTCCATTCTTCATCGGCAATATAGATAAACCCTTCCATCAACTTAGGGTCTTTCAGTTTGGGAATTATCCGTATTTTATTGATGATTCGGCCGTTTTCTTCTTCGTAGCCTTCGTAGCGGAAACGATAATAATCGAAAGTTTTGGGATTGAGCGGCGAAACGGTTCCCGCGCTGAATATCGGTCGATACAGCGAAACTCGTCCCATGTCGAAGACCGCTTGCGGATCGTTCATATCGGGGAAAGTGCTTGAATATGCAACAACTTTCTGTTCGTATTTGTCGGGAGCTGTGAATTTCATTTCTGTAACCGATTCAAGCAGAAACAATTTATCGATAAAAGGTTCCAATGTTCCCTTCGAAAGCGAACGGATGAGTTGAGGAATATGGGTCATTTTTCCGGAACCTTTGTTGTACGATTTGTAGGTCGATTCGCTGACTGCCGACTGATAATAAGGCGCCATTTTAATGGCCTGCCGGATAATTTCGTAAGCGGGGTCTTCCGTCCAGCGGATTTCTACTTCTTTCAATTGAAAATCTTTTTCCTTCAATACGACGGTTAACTCTACTTCGCTGTCGGTCAGGCTGATTTCCCGTGTATCGGATTCAAATCCGATACAATGCACTTCCAGATGATAAGTACCGGGAGCAAGCTTCGCCTGAAATTCGCCGGAATGATTGGCGATCAATCCCTGCTTATTTTCTTTGATATAAATGGAAACAGCCGGCAACGGTTCGCCGTGAATATCCGTAATATGCCCTTTAAGATTTTGAGAAAAAGCCGGAAAAACAAAGAACAATCCGGACAGACAGAATAAATATCGAAGATTTGAAAACATTATATTATTGGGTTTATGCGTTTTGCAAGTTTCGGCAAATGTACATAAAAATTCCGGTTTTATACACAGACGGACGAAAATCGGCTAAATCTTTTTTTGAGGCGCCGGAGAAGACTATTAGCTTCGCTTAGTTAGGGCGTCTAACAGCCACCTGTTAGACAGTCTTACACGAACGTGTAAGGCAGCGTTACACGAACGTGTAAGGGCGTTGATTCTGTATTGGATAATTTTTCGTACATTTGCGAACCCACCTCAAAAAACGCATCCCAAAGCAAATCGTAGTAATTCAGTAGAAATCAGCGGATTTAGCTTCAATCAGCTATTGCCGCCGGAATTGTAAAATGCTGTTTTCGGCATATTGCAGCAAAAGTTCCGTTTCTTAAACGTTACCCATTCGGCGTTACGCAAATTGAGGCAAAACAGTGACATTGTTTGTCATCCTGTTGCACTGTTTGTCAACGTTTTACACCGTTCAAATAACTCACTAAACAGGTAATTTTATAAACTAAAAATGTGAGTCTATGAACACGGATTTAAAGGTGTCGTTCTACCTGAAAAGAGAACGCAAGAGTGCAAAATCAGTTGCCGGGGAAAAAGCGGTTTATCCGATTGTCGGAAAAATCATCATCGGCAAAACAGTCGCCCAGTTCAGTTCCAAACTGAAAGTCGAGGAACGGTTGTGGGACATTAAATCGGGGTGAGCAAGCGGGAAAAGCCACGCGGCTACCGAACTGAACCGGAAGATTAACAAAGTGAATCTGCTCATTCATTCCCATTATTCCGAAATCCTCAAACGGACAGGGAAAGTCACTGCTTTGGA
>JAISNS010000339.1 GCA_031276105.1 Dysgonamonadaceae bacterium | reverse complement strand
AAATAACAATTACAATGAAAAAAAGAATTTTAGTAGTATTATCAATTGCGCTTACTTTAAGCGCTAACCTGCGCGCACAGGTCACTATCGGTGAATTGGCCGAGCCTGCCAAAGGCGCGTTATTGGATTTGAACAAGGCCGTTAAGGGCGGCTTGGCACTCTCGAATGTAGATTTGCCTGATTTTCACACAATACCGAACGGCTTTCCAGCTATCGCCTCCCAAGCTAATGTAACAACTTCGGTGAAAACCGGCTTCAAAGGCGCGCTGGTGTACAACACCGGCGTAACAAGTCCTCCGGCCGGTATCTACGTCTGGAACGGAACCAACTGGACGCCGGTGAAAGAAAATTGTACGCCTCTTACTGCGGCTAATTTGACGCTGACCGGGCTGCCTTTTGCCAAGGTGGGCGCCGATGTTACTTTTGCGATTTCGACCGGCGCAAGCGCTTTTTGCTCGCAGGGCGAAAGCTACAGATGGTATAAGACCGGCGCCGACAATAGTACTTATACGCTTATTCCCGACGAGACGGCTTCGTCTCTAACAACTTCTTTTTCTCCTGCCGGAACTTACAAAGTAAAAGTTGAGGTAACGAACCGCTATACGGTAGCTCCTCTTGAAAAGGAAGCGACTGTTATAATAATTGCTGACGGAGTTCCGCCTGCTCCTTATCTGGATGCGAATTATGCCGTTACCGGTGATTTCTGTTATGATGTGAAAGGGCCGAAACCTTCCAGCCAAACTCAAGCGTTTTATGATTCCCGGACGGACGGTTTTGCCGGCGGTCTTACAAAGACTTACACGTTTACTTATACAAACGATTTCAGTGATTTGACGGTATTGAATCCCGGCGGTATTGTTGCGAGCGTTACTCAGCCTGCGGTTACTTCCGGTAGCGGTAGCGGTTCTGTTACTTTTGAGGTTACCTTTGTGTCTGATGTGAAAAGCAGAGTGCTTACCAATAACGGGCCTATTCAGGTAGAATTGCTGGTTAGTTATATTAGTTATAAGAATAATGTCGGCGATACTAAGGTAGCATATAAAAACATAAAGGTTCAGGATGCTGTTTGCGGATGTCCTGCAAAAATAAGCGCTACGCAGTGGCTGACTTTCCAGTGCCATAACCTGGGGGCTGACTATGATATTCGTTCCGACGCTGATCTTGCAAATATTAATGCTACTAATTTCTGGGAATATCACGGCGACTGGTATCGTTGGGGGGCAAAGACGGTTTCTTTGGTAAATACTGGTACTAATGATGGTGCTCAAGGCTGGACTACTACGATGCCGGATTATCAGGAACCGAGTGAAGATGATACCTCCCAAAAGGACGTGGACGGTAATAACTTATGGAAAGCTGAAAATAATCCCTGCCCTTCCGGCTGGCGGTTGCCGACGGCTACAGAATGGGCTACTGTAATTGACGTAAGCAACAATGCGCAGAAGCACTATGTTGACGGCGTTGCTATTATCGGCTCCACTGGTTGGGATCTTGATGATATTAATAACGTGCTGAAACTTGGCGATTACCTCTATCTTCCCGCTGCTGGTGCCAGGGACAAGAGTAGTGGCCAGTTGACCTATCGTGGCCACAGCGGCTACTACTGGAGTAGTAGTGAGAATGGTTCCGTTGGGCTTAACATGGACTTCAAACATGATGCGCCTTTCATGGGCATACAAGTTCGACCGTACGGGCTTTCCGTGCGTTGCGTGTTGGCAGAGTAAACTAAAAACTAAAAGTTGCGCGAATCGCGGTAAACAACCGCTGCTTCGCGCAACTTTTAGTTTTTAGCTTTTATCTTTTAGTTTCCCTTTTTGCATCGTAGCGTGTATGCCCACTCCCTGGGGCCGGAGCTGCTGCTATAGGTGTCCTTGTAGATGAGAAAGGCTGTAGCCTTATATTTGTTGTCTGAATAGCCATCCCCGGTATTGGTCCAATAGGAGGCGCTGGCGCCGCGCCAGCTCAAGTGACCGTCGTCGTACTGCCGGCTACCGGCGGCGGGAAGGTAGAGGTAATCACCGACTTTCTTTATATTTTCGAATACATTCACATCGCCTCCACCCGTAGAGGTAGGCGTCCATGGGTCAGGCACATTTGTGAGACTGTTATTATCCATAACAGTCTGCCATTCGGTAGCCGACAGTAAACGCCAACCTGTAGGGCATAGGGTGCCGCTAACATTCCAAGTGCCGCCGGTGCCGGACTGATAGCTGGTATTATCCCAACTGTTATTAGTGTCATGGGCTACTGTATTCGCCATGGAAACAGCCGATGCTCCCCAGCGATACCAGTTGCCGTGATGCGCGCGGGTAATCGGCATAGGAGTAGCGAAAGTAATATCCTGGCCGCCCACATTATGACAGGAAAGGGTCATCCAAGTGTCTGAATAACGATTGGTACGTGCAGGACAATGGCAGGCTGCGTCCTGAACACTGATGTTACGCAGAGCGAGCTTGGCATCGCCGGCAGCATCGGTATAGCTTATCCCAAGTTGTAGCGTCTTACTGCTACCGTCACTCGTTATCAACGAATTCACGTTCGACTTGAAAACAACCGTAAACGGTTCCCTGCCGGAAGAATTAGTGTTACTCGCTGTTTTCGCAGGCTGTATGATACGTTCTACCAGACCATTGGGATCGTTATAATTCACCAGCAAATTTGAATAATTTCCACCGTACACAAACGAATACGTTTTCGCATAGTTAGCGTTTGCAAACGAATCGGCGCGGGCGGTGTAGCCCGATTCCGGCTCGGTAGCGGTTCGCTTGACGTCGTAACAGGGCGAGCCGGACAGGTCATAATCTGTGTTGTAATAGCCGCTAGGAACCGAACTGGAAATTACATTAACCGTTATTTCCGCACTTTCTACCGGAGAATTGGCGTACCGGTTAGTCACGGCAACCTTCACCTTGTATGTAGCGGCCGCGCTAAATTTAATGGAAGTGCTTGCAGAGGTTGGCGTTTGAATCGTCGTGTTTGTCGAAGGCGATACCGACCAGAGATAGGTTTCACCCAATGCGCAACGTTCGCTCTCGCCGCTCGTAACGGAAAAAGTTATCGAACCGCCGATTATTGTGGCAGCCGAAGCAGGCGTTACGATCAACTGAGCGGAAGTCAGCGGCTTGCAATTTTCCCCAGCCGGCGTCCAGTTCGTCCCGTTCCAAAGATAAATGCCCACGCCGTTTGCCGAATTTGTATTGTAAACGATTGCGCCTTTAAATTCGCTTTTATCTGCCGTGGCGCCGTCGGGGAAAGCGGTCGGAATTGTGTATAAATCGCCAAGCGACACATTTGAGAGCAGCAACCCGCCTTTGGCCGTGCTGTTCAAATCCAGAATTGCGCCGGCTTTAGGCGTTTCCACTCCACCGATAGTTACCTGGGCGCGCAGGTTGGCGCTTAAAGCAAGCGCAACTGATAATAATACTAAAATTCTTTTTTTCATTGTAATTGTTATTTATAATTTATAATTCTTAATTTTTAATTCATCCTGTCATTGCGGGCTTGACCCGCAATCCCCTGATAATCCGGAGTACGTTGTTCAGGAGATCCCGCGTCAAGCGCGGGATGACAGGGACACGACACTTGATTAACCGTATGCTTTAGCTTACGGAGGAAAGAGGTAAAATCCGTGATTATCCGCCCTATCCGTGTCATCCGCGTTCCATTGCGCAACGGGCACAAAAAATACCTGCCGAATCTCTTATTTGGAGATAGACAGGTATTGTATTTTCCTGAAATATAGTTATATTCGCGCGCGCGATATATTGTGTGTGTGTGTGTGTGTGTGTGTGTGTGTGTGTGTGTGTGTGTGTGTGTGTGTGTGTGTGTGTGTGTGTACGCATAATTTCGTTCACTTCCAAACTTTGGAAGTTAAGAATGTATAATAAATTATTATTTACCGAAACTGCCATATTCTTTGTTACTGTTTTACAAAAACCGCTGCAAATGTAATTCAATAAATCAATTTATGCAAATATTCGGATAAATCTTTTTTCGGGCAAAGGATGCCGGACACAAAATTATGCAGTACACAGTATCATAGTTACTTTTTTATTATTACCTTTGGCGGGCCGTAAAAATCATCCGAATTTCACAAGGAAAAATAAAACGATATATATATGAACATTTTATTATTAGGTTCCGGGGGACGCGAACACGCTTTAGCATGGAAAATCAGACAAAGTTCCCATACGGAACGCTTATTTATCGCTCCGGGAAATGCCGGAACCGCGCGCGAAGGCGTCAATGTTTCGATAGCAGCTACCGACTTTCCGGGGTTGAAACAGTTTGTGTTGCAAGAGGCCATTGATATGGTCGTCGTCGGGCCGGAAGAGCCGCTGGTAAAAGGTATTTACGATTTCTTCAAGAACGACCCCGAACTGAATACCGTTCCGGTTATCGGGCCGTCGCAAGCCGGCGCTCAACTGGAAGGAAGTAAGGATTTTGCCAAAGCATTTATGCAACGTCACGCAATTCCAACGGCAGCTTACATGAGCGTAACCAAGGCCGGCCTTGCCCGGGGAATCGCCTTCCTGCAATCGCTCGAACCGCCTTACGTACTCAAAGCCGACGGATTGGCCGCAGGCAAAGGCGTATTGATTATCCGGGAGTTGGATGAAGCCATCCGGGAACTGGAGCGCATGTTGAACGGCAGTTTCGGTAAAGCCGGCGAAACGGTGGTGATTGAAGAATTTCTTTCGGGCGTCGAATGTTCGGTTTTCGTGATTACCGACGGCGAATCGTATAAAATCCTCCCCGAAGCCAAAGATTATAAACGAATCGGCGACGGCGATACCGGGCCGAATACCGGCGGTATGGGCGCTGTTTCCCCGGTTTCTTTTGCGGACGAAACATTCATGCGGAAAGTGGAAGAACGCATTATCGTCCCAACCATTGAAGGACTGAAAAAGGAACAGATTGATTATAAAGGATTCATTTTCTTTGGCTTGATGAATGTCGACGGAGAGCCTTGGGTGATTGAATACAACTGCCGGATGGGCGACCCGGAAACGGAAGTCGTGATGATGCGTATCCAATCCGATTTTACCGCCCTCTTGCATGGGATTGCCGAAAAGAATTTGGCCGGGAAAACGATTGTTTTCGACCCGCGCTATGCGGCAACCGTCGTGCTGGTATCGGGAGGGTATCCGGGCGATTACGAAAAAGGCAAAACAATCGACGGACTGGACGAAACCTCCGGCAGCCTCCTTTTCCATGCCGGAACTGCTGCGAAAGACGGAAAAACCGTTACCAACGGCGGACGGGTAATCGCCGTCAGTTCTTACGGAAACAACAAAGACGAAGCCCTAAAACAGTCGTACCGGAACGCCGAAATCGTCCGCTTCGAAGGCTGCCGCTACCGCAAAGACATCGGTTTTGATTTGGAATGAATATCAAAAAGATACACGGCTTTTTTATCCCCGGACACATTCCGCTGACGCTCCTGATTTTGGGTTTCATCCTTTTCCGCTTTCTGCATACGGAAGAGGGAGGTAGCCTTGAGTTTTGGGGATTGATGACGATGCAAACCGGAACGGCATTTCTGCTGCTGTACCTGAACCGCGCTTTTATCATTATCCGGCGCCGGACGCTACTGCCGGTTTTTTTCTATTTACTTTTCACGGGACTCAATCCGGCGTATCATTGCACATGGAGCAGTGGCATAGCCTCGCTGTGCGTTCTGCTTTTTTTCATTTTCCTGTTCTCAACTTCCCGGCAGTCGTATCCGCAAGGCAATGCGTTCAATATTGCGCTAATCCTCACGTTGGGCAGTTTTGTATGGCAACCGTTATTGTTTTTCTTCCTCGTTTTGTGGCTGGGTTCGGCCTATCTTCACGAACTGAATTTCCGTTCTTTTTTCGGTAGCCTTACCGGATTTGCCGTGATTTACCTGTTTATCTTTACCGGAAGTATTTATTTGGGGGACAATCCGGATATTTTCATGGATAAACTTCCCGATTTGCGAGCGCTTTTCCAATTCCGTCCGTTGGAGGGCTTTACCCGTCCGGACTATATGATTGCGGGCGCGCTTTTCGTTCTTTTTATCGTAGCCGGAAGCAATATTTTTAGCCGAAGCATATCGGAGAATACAAAAACGATTGTTTCGTTGAGTTTTCTGTACATCGTCACTTTTTTTGTTTTCGTTTTTCTGTTTTTGCAGCCGCAATGGAAAAACGAGTGGTTTTCAATCCTTTGCCTGCCGTTGTCGTTGCTCGTTGCGCATTTGTTTTCCATGCCTTCCCGGTGGCTAATCACCTGGCTGATGCTGCTAAGCATCGCATTTTTCTTAACTGTGCCTTTCCTGAAATAAAAAGGACGCATCGC
>JAISNS010000324.1 GCA_031276105.1 Dysgonamonadaceae bacterium | reverse complement strand
TTTGCACGCCCGACAAATTGTTTTTACTTTTGCGCTCGAAATAGAAACAACAATTGTTTTTAACAATCAAATATGAGTAATTCCGCATTATTCTTAGTCGTTTTAATCACGGCTATCTTTATGGTAGTAGCCGCCTTAGTAATTGCGTGGTGGCTGGCGCCTCATTCTAAAAACCCGGTGAAAGGCGAACCGTACGAGTGTGGTATCCCCACGCGGGGCGATTCGTGGACGCAGTTCAAAACGGGTTATTATTTATTTGCCATTTTGTATCTGGTTTTTGACGTGGAAACCGTTTTGTTATTCCCTTGGGCAAGCATCATGAAGAATTTGGGAACGCAAGGTTTGGTGTGCGTCGCTTTCTTTTTGATTATTCTGACCCTCGGTTTGGCTTACGCTTGGAAGAAAGGAGCTTTGCAATGGAAGTAAAAGACATTTGCATCAAAAATATGAAATACGAGGACTTTAAGGAAAATGAGTACCTCGAAAACTATCTGAAAGAATTGCGAGCCAACGGCGTCAACATCGCCATTGCCAAATTGGACGACTTGATTAATTGGGGACGATCCAATTCGGTTTGGCCGCTAACCTTCGCCACGAGTTGCTGCGGCATCGAATTTATGTGCCTCGGCGCTGCTCGTTACGATTTTGCCCGCTTCGGTTGGGAAGTCACGCGCAACAGTCCCCGTCAAGCTGACGTCGTGTTCTGTTGCGGCACCATCGTCCACAAGATGGCCCCCGTCCTGAAACGCCTCTACGACCAGATGGCCGAGCCGAAATACGTGATGGCTTTCGGAAGTTGCGCCATCGGTGGCGGCCCGTTCAAGAAATCGTATCACACGGTGATGGGCGTCGATCAAATCATTCCGGTGGACATTTATATTCCCGGCTGCCCTCCGCGTCCCGACGCCATGATTTACGGCATGATGCAACTGGCGCGAAAAATCAAGATGCAGGAGTTTTTTAAGTTGCCGAAACAACCGGACTTATCTTCTCCGGACAATTCTGATTCTTCCGAAAACAACCCTGAAACAAAAGAGAAAGGAAACCGCCCATGAAAATGATAGACAAACTATTAGCGCAGTTTGCATACGCTTCCGTAACGTCGGACGGGAAATATTATACGGTTGCCGTTCCGAAAGAAAAGCTCCACGAAACAGCCTCCAGGCTGCGAAACAGCGCTCTGGCATTTGATTTCCTGATGGACATCGTCGGAATGGATTACGGCGACAGTTTGGGAACAATTTATTACCTCTCCTGCACGCAATTTCCTGCTTACGTGATTGCCCTGAAAACGGAAACCGACGACCGCGAAGACCCGATCATCCCTTCCGTTTCGGATATTTGGGAATCGGCCGGACTGTATGAACGCGAAGTTCACGACTTTCTGGGAATCCGTTTCGCGAACAATCCCGATATGCGCCGCCTCTTCCTTCGGAAAGACTGGAAAGGCTATCCGTTGCGGAAAGATTACGACGCCAATCCTGAAATCAATCCGGTTCCGCTGACCAACGAGAATCTGGACGACATGGAAACGGTGCCTGTCATCGAAATACATAACGGCCTGAAAGAAGAAAAAACGTATTCCCTCTTTGAAAAAGGCGAATACGTTGTAAACTTCGGGCCGCAACATCCGGCTACGCACGGCGTGCTCCATCTCCGCGTGTCGTTAGACGGCGAAATCATTCGGAAAATCGACCCCAACTTCGGATACATCCACCGCGGCATCGAAAAGATGAGCGAAGCCTATACATATCCGCAAATTCTTCACCTGATCGACCGGATGGATTATCTTTCCGGCACGATTCACCGTCACGGTCTCTGTCTGGCAGTCGAAAAAGGCTTGCAATTGGAAGTTCCCGAACGGGCACATTATATAAGGACAATCATCGACGAATTGACCCGCATCGCTTCCCACCTTCTGGGTTGGGGATGTATGGCGATGGATATGGGCGCCATCACGGCCTTTGTTTACGGGATGCGCGACCGTGAAAAAATCATGGACATCTTTGAAGAAACCTGCGGTGGTCGGCTGATGGCCAATTACAGCGTGATTGGCGGCGTGATGAACGACATTCACCCCAATTTCCAACGGAAAGTAAAAGAGTTCATCCCCTACATGCGCAAGATGTTGAAAGAACATCACCTGCTGTTTACGGGTAATCCGATTGCCCGCGGGCGCATGAAAGACGTTGGCTATCTAAGCAAAGAAAAAGCGATTGCATTGGGCGCAAGCGGCCCCACGGGACGCGCTTCGGGATGGAGTAACGACGTCCGCAAAATCGAACCGTATGCCGCCTACCGCCACGCCGAGTTCAACGAAATACTGCGTTCGGACGGTTTAACGTTCGACCGTTACATCATTCGTTTGGACGAAATCGCCGAATCCCTGAAGATTATTGAACAACTGATCGATAACATACCGGGTGGCGCTTATGCCGCTAAAACAAAGGCAATCATCAAACTGCCGGAAGGCGAATTTCACCAGCGGGTTGAAGGCGCTCGCGGCGAGTTTGACGTGTATATTCACAGTAAGGGCGACAAATATCCCTATCGCGTTAAATTCCGTTCACCGAGTATGACGCTGGTCAGCGCCCTGAAAGCGATTGCCACCGGAACGAAAGTCGCGGATTTGATTATGCTGGGAGGTTCGCTGGATTATGTAGTTCCTTGTATTGACCGATAAAAAACAAAAAAGATGTTTCATTTTGATGTAGTTACCAATTGGATAGATGAGTTTCTCCGCACGTATTTGCTCGACGGGTGGGCGCTGTTCATAGAGTTTGTAGTGATAGGCCTTGTCATTCTGACGGTTTATGCGGTGCTGGCTTTGATATTGATTTATGCGGAAAGAAAAATCTGCGCTTTCATTCAATGTCGCTTAGGTCCGACGCGGGTAGGCCCGTTTGGGGTTCTTCAGTCGGTGGCCGACATGATAAAAATCCTGTTGAAAGAGTTGATCAAGATAAACCGGGTCGATACGTTTTTGTTTCGGCTGGCGGCTTTTCTGGTGATTATCGCCTCCATCTGTACTTTCGGCGCGCTTCCGTTCGACAAGGGGCTTCACGTAGTGGACTTTAACATCGGCGTATTTTATCTCTTAGCCATCTCTTCGCTGGGAGTCGTCGGGATATTGTTGGCCGGATGGTCTTCCAACAACAAATACACCGTGATAGGCGCCATGCGTTCGGGAGCGCAGTTGATTTCCTACGAGTTATCCTGCGGCCTGTCGCTGATGACGATAGTGATGCTTTCGGGTTCACTGCAATTATCGACTATCGTGGAACAGCAGGATTACGCATGGAATATCTTCCGGGGCGGGATTCCGGCTGTTATCGCATTTATGATTTACCTGATTGCAGGACATGCCGAAACCAACCGCGGCCCGTTCGACTTGCCGGAAGCGGAATCGGAATTGACCGCCGGTTATCACACCGAATATTCGGGTATTCAATTTGGCTTTTTCTATCTGGCGGAATACTTGAACATGTTCATTATTGCAGCCATTGCAGCTACGCTGTTTTTAGGCGGCTGGATGCCGTTGCACATTCCCGGTTGGGAATCGTTCAACGAAGTGATGAATTACATTCCGCCGATTCTCTGGTTTTTCGGCAAGACTTTTTTCTGCATATTCTTGGCGTTATGGGTGCGTTGGACAATGCCCCGCTTGCGAATCGACCAACTCTTGAATCTTGAGTGGAAGATTTTGATGCCGCTCAGTTTGATAAACATCGTATTAATGGCTCTTTGGGTAATCTATTTATAATATGGCACATTTAGAGCAATTGAAAATAAACAATTTTCGGGGATTTGATTCCTTAGAAATTGACGGTTTGTCGAAAATAAACCTGTTTGTAGGGAAAAACAATTCGGGCAAAACATCTATTCTGGAGGCCTTGTTTCT
>JAISNS010000323.1 GCA_031276105.1 Dysgonamonadaceae bacterium | reverse complement strand
TTTGCACGCTGAATCAAAATGGAAACCGGTGAATATTGTCATTGATCAGGGAAATACATCTGCTAAAGTCGCTTTGTTTGAAAGAAAGGAACTGTTGAACGTCTTTCTTTTCGAATCCTTATCGCAGGAAGCATTGCACGAAATCATTATCCGGAATAATGTGGAAATGGGTATTCTGTGCGCTGTGAAACAGGTAGATGTTTCCGTTTTATCGTATCTTAAAAGCCGGTTGCCGGTTTTTTTCGAGTTAGACCGGCAAATGCGGATACCTCTCAATTTGGATTACCGGACGCCGCAAACGTTAGGAATGGACCGGATAGCGGCGGCAACGGGCGCATACATGCAACAACCGGAAGAAAACCTTTTAGTGATAGACGCCGGCACAGCTATTACGTTTGATTTTGTCGATAAAAACGGTTGTTACAAAGGCGGAAATATCTCTCCCGGCCCCGGATTGCGATTCAAAGCTTTGCATCAATTTACCGGTCGCTTGCCTTTGATAGATGAACAGGGCGATCTCCCCGCCTTAGGATACGATACGGCTACCGCCATTCGCTCAGGAGTAATTACCGGAATAGTCCGTGAAATTGATTCCTACATCGAATATTATAAAAAAAAATATAATGTTTTCACTTTTTTAACGGGGGGATACTCTTTTTATTTTGAAAGCAAATTAAAAAATCCCATCTTTGCAGACGGAAATTTAGTCCTTCGGGGATTGAATGAAATCTTGAATTATCAATATGCGTAAAATTAAGTCATTACTTTTTATTGTGTTATTCGCAGGAATACCTGTTGTTTTGTATGCTCAAAATAGTACCGAGTCTCCTTATTCCCGTTACGGATACGGTAAACTGTCCGACCGGGCGTTGGGCGCTCAGCGAGGGATGGGAGGAATCGGATATGGCTTGCGCAACTCGCAAACAATCAATACGCTCAATCCGGCCGCTTTTTCGAGCGTCGATTCCATGACTTTTATGATGGATTTTGGCGTGATGGCCCAATCGGCATGGTACGAAGAAAAACAAAGTAAATCACGGAAAAGCCATGCCAATCTGGAATATGTTGCCTTGCAATTTCCTCTATCTCAAACGCTGGGAATGGGGTTGGGCTTCGAGCCGTTTTCCTCGGTCGGATACAACTATGGCCGGGTCGATTCCTTAAAGCAAGTGGGCGGTTGGGCGCAGGAAATATATAAGGGAACCGGCGGATTCAGCAAGGTTTATACCAGTTTGTCCTATAAAATCTCGCCCCGCTTGTCGGCGGGAATTAACGTCGGCTATCTGTTCGGAAACATCATTAATAACCGGCAAATGATTCCGCTTTCGGGAGGCGATTATTCGGTGCGGCCGGATACATTGCAGACTTCATCGTTTGTTTACGAGGCCGGAGTACAATATGTCCTTCCTGCCGGAAAAAACAAATACTGGGTTTTCGGCGCGGTGTTTTCTCCCCCAATAAAACTGAATAATACATTCTCTAAAAGCGAATTTAACGTCAACCAGAGTGGTCTGATTCAAGGCAATTCAAATTATTATTCCACTAAAGATTCGGTTTTTGAACTTCCGGCGACGTATGGACTGGGAGTAACATTCAACGAAAAGGACAAATTTACAGCCGGTATCGATGTTCAGTATCAGGCTTGGGCTTCCGCCAAATATTATGACAAAACCGGCGACCTGTCCAACCGGTTGAAAATTAATTTGGGAGGCGAATATATTCCGGATTCCAGGAGCAATCATTTTCTTAAACGAATACGCTATCGCGCCGGATTGAATTATTCCAATTCCTATATAAACGTAAGCGGAAGCGGAAAAGGATACAAAGAATACAGCGCCGGTCTCGGTTTGGGTATTCCGATGCTCGATCGCCGTTCGTTCGTCAATTTGGCTTTTGATTACACGCTGTTAAATCCCGATGCGAAATCATACGGCGTTTTCGACTTCGTTAATGAACGATATTTTAGATTAACCGTAAGCTATACATTTAACGAATTGTGGTTCTTCAAACGAAAAGTACAGTAATTGTTTTTTTACTTTGTTTTACAGGCATGATTTCATGCAACAGTGAAAGTATCGTTTCAACCGTTTCGTTGGAAAACGGGATTGTTTTGCCGACTATTCACGGCGAAAATATTACTTCACTGATTTCCGATTCGGGAGTTACCCGTTACCGTTTAAAAGCCAAAGTGTGGGATATGTATTCCGGCGACAAAGAACCGTACTGGCATTTCCCGGAAGGAATTTACATTGAGAAGTTCGATTCTCTCTTCAACATCGAAGGATATATTGAGGCCGACACCGCCTATTTTTTTGAAAAGAAAGAATTGTGGCAATTGAAAGAAAATGTTCATGTCCAGACCGTTATAGGAGATCAATTTGATACTTCCGAATTGTTTTGGAACCGGAGGGAACCGTCTAATTCCATTAATGCCATCTACTCCGACCGGTTTGTCCGTGTAACTACCGCCACCGGGGAGATTATAACCGGCACCGGTTTTCGTTCCGACATGCTGATGTCTAATTATCGCTTCTATAAACCCGCTTCGGAGGTGATTATAGAAGAAACAGATTCCATAAACGAATGATTTTACCGGCCGAAATAGTGATTGAGATACTGATTGCGCTTTTATTTTCCGCGTTGTTTTCCGCCTCGGAAATAGCCTTTGTTTCTTCCAATAAATTGCTTTTTGAACTGGAAAAGAAACGGCGAAGCCTGACTGTAAGGATACTGAATATTTTTTATACTCATCCCCATCAATTCCTCTCTTCCCTGCTGGCCGGAAAATGTATGGCATTAGTTATTTATGGTTTGTTAATGGCCGGATTATTAAAGCCTTTTTTAGAATGTTATTTGTCCGGCGGCGACATATTGTTTCTTTTTTGCCAATCGGTTATCGCTACGGCTTTTATCCTGCTTGCCGGCGAATTTATTCCGAAAACGATCGGGCGGATGAATCCGAATCTGTTCCTTGCCGTTTTTGCCGTGCCGTTGTACGGCATATACCTTATTTTGTATCCGGTTTCAAATTTTATTGCTCTGTTGTCCGGATTTATTTTGAAAGTTTTCGGTATGAAACTTTCCGTCAGAGAAGAAAAAACGTTCGGACGCGACGATTTGAATTATTTCATCCAAAAAACCATTGACGAATCGCCCGAAAATGCGGAATTAGATCAGGAAGTCCGTTTGTTTCAGAATGCGATGGAGTTTTCGGCGGTCAAAATCAGGGATTGCATGGTTCCCCGTACCGAAATTGTAGCGGTGGAAAAGGCTGCTTCAATCAGCGAATTAACCGCTCTGTTCGTAAAAACAGGGTTGTCTAAAATCATTGTTTATCAAAACGATATAGATAATATTACCGGTTACATTCATTCATCCGAGCTGTTTGTTCAACCGTCCGACTGGACTCAGTCGATCAATTCCCTGCCGGTTGTTCCGGAAAATATGACCGCTAACAAATTGATGAAAAATATGTTGGCCGAAAAGAAAAGCATGGCTGTCGTAGTGGACGAATTTGGAGGCACATCCGGTATCATTACGTTGGAAGATTTAGTGGAAGAGATATTCGGAGAAATTGAAGATGAACATGATACCAAACTTTTAGTGTCGAAGAAAATTAATGCGGATGAATATATCCTTTCCGGACGAATGGAAATAGACCGTGTGAATGAGGAGTTTGGTTTGGATATTCCCGAGTCGGACGAATACATGACCATCGCGGGATATATCCTCAATCATTATCAAACCTTTCCCAAGCCGAATGAAATAATCAATATCGGCCGGTTCGGTTTCAAAATCATCAAAGTAACGCGCACAAAGATTGAGTTGGTTCGGCTCAAGATTAATTAATCATCCTTTCCGGATGTCGGAAAGCCTCCTTTCCAGGTGTCGGAAAGCCTCTTTTCCGGAAAATGTACAAACTTCCATTTATTTGTACAATAATCCATTTTTCCTTATCGTTTTTTGACTTTCCTTTGTACAAATATATTTTTTTGAATCATGAAAAACAAAATCCTGTTATTTTTTTCCTTATTGCCCGCAATTGTCTTTGCACAGGAAACGATTGATTTATCGGGAACTTGGCGTTTTGCCATCGACAAAGATGATGTTGGAATTACCCAAAAATGGTATGCCCAACTGCTGGAAGATTCCATCGAACTTCCCGGCTCTATGCTCGAAAACCGGAAAGGAGACCGCGTAACGGCTCATACACAGTGGACAGGCAGTATCTACGACAGTACGTATTATTATAGCCCGGCAATGGAAAAGTACCGCCAACCGGATAATATCAAATTTCCTTTCTTTTTAACGCCCGGCTATCATTATACCGGCGCGGCTTGGTATCAGACAACCGTAAGTATCCCGAAGAACTGGAAAGACAAAAACATTCAATTATTTTTAGAACGTCCGCATATCGAAACAACCGTATGGGTCGGTTCCCGGCAAGTGGGGGAAAGCCTTTACAGTTTGTGCGTACCGCACATTTATGATTTAACGCCTCTCTTACAAGCCGGTAAAACATACACGATTTCGATTCGCATTGATAATACCATCCGGAAAAAATACAATCCAGGCATTGATTCACACAGCATTACCGATCAGACTCAGGGAAACTGGAACGGTATTGCAGGCAAAATACACCTGCAAGCCCTGCCGCCGGTTTATTTGGAAAATATTCAGGTATATCCTGATATTCACACGCGAACGGCTCTCGTCCGGATTTCGCTCGAAAGCGCAAACATCCGCCCGGCGCATGGAAAAATTACCGTATCTGCCGAAAGCTTCAATTCGGAACGGAAACATTCGGTTCCTGCCGTTGTTTCGGATTTTCAATCGACAAACGGAAAAGCTGACGTGGAAATACGACTCAATATGGGCGATGACGCGCTTCTTTGGGACGAATTTGATCCGGCCCTGTATCGCTTGAAAGCAACCGTTTCTTACGAAAAACAGACCCAGACAAAAGAAATTCAGTTCGGTATGCGGGAAATTGCGATTACCGGAAAATGGTTTTACCTCAACGGACGAAAAATCATGTTGCGGGGAACCGTAGAAAACTGCAATTTTCCGCTTACCGGTTATGCGCCGATGGACGTCGATTCGTGGTTGAAAGTATTCAAAGCCTGTCGCGACCACGGTCTGAATCATGTCCGCTTTCATTCCTACTGTCCGCCGGAAGCCGCTTTTATAGCCGCCGACCTTGCCGGAATGTACCTTCAACCGGAAGGCCCAAGTTGGCCGAACCACGGCGTGGCGCTGGGACGCGGAATGGCTATCGACACTTTTTTGTTACAGGAAACACAAGCGATGAATAAGTTTTACGGCAACTATGCCTCATTCTGTATGTTAGCTTGCGGAAACGAGCCGTCCGGCAATTGGGTGCCTTGGGTGAGCCGCTTTGTGGAATACTGGGAGAAAACCGATTCCCGGAAGGTTTATACGGGAGCCTCCGTCGGAGGAAGTTGGGCATGGCAACCGCGCAGCCGTTACCATGTCAAAGCGGGCGCTCGCGGATTGAATTGGAATGTTTACCCGGAAACGCTTTCGGATTACAGGACGCGGATCGATACGGTCAGGCAGCCGTATATTTCGCACGAAACCGGTCAATGGTGCGTATTTCCTAATTTTGCCGAAATAAAAAAATACACCGGCGTTTACAAAGCCCGGAATTTTGAAATATTCAAAGACTTATTGGCCGAAAACGATATGGCCGACTTGGCCGGCGATTTTCTTATGGCGTCCGGCAAATTGCAGGCGCTCTGCTACAAACACGAGATAGAAAAAACATTGCGGACGCCGGATTACGCCGGTTTCCAACTCCTTGCATTGAACGACTATTCGGGACAAGGCACGGCGCCGGTTGGAATATTGGATGTGTTTTGGGAAGAAAAACCCTATATCACTGCCGAACAATTCCGCCGCTTTTGTAACGAAACCGTACCGTTGACACGCATGGAAAAATTCGTTTTCAAAACCGGCGAACCGTTTAAAGCGCAGGCGGAAGTATATCATTTCGGTTCAAAACCCTTGAAAAATGCGCAATTGGAATGGAAAATCACGAACGATCAAGGTTTGACGGTTGATAAGGGCGCTTTTGCGCCGGCGGATATCCCCATCGGAAATTGTTTTGAAATCGGAACTATCCATACTTCGTTGTCACGGACAAAGAAAGCTTGCCGGATGAATCTGGAAGTAAAAATCGCGGGAACAGCTTTTGTCAACGATTGGGATTTTTGGGTTTATCCCGCAAACACGCCGCTCGACAGAGGCGAAGTATTGATTACGGACACTTTAGATAACAACGCCCTCCGGACGCTGGAAGAGGGAGGCAAGGTTTTGCTATTGGCCGCCGGGAAAATCCGTTACGGGAAAGACGTCCGCCAACAACTGACGCCGGTATTTTGGAATACGTCATGGTTCAAAATGCGTCCGCCGCACACCACCGGTTTTCTCGTCAATCCGCATCATCCCGTATTCAACGATTTTCCCACTCAATATCACAGCAACCTGCAATGGGCCGAATTGGTCAATAATGCGCAGGTTATGCAATTTACCGAATTTCCCAAAGGATTTCAACCGCTGGTGCAACATATTCATACATGGTTCCTTAGCCGGAAAATCGGTTCGCTGTTCGAAGCAAAAGTTGCCAACGGCAAACTGATGATGAGCAGTCTGGATTTACAAACCGGCTTAGACAAGCGTTTGGTAGCCGGACAATTACTTTACAGTATCCTGCAATACATGAATTCGTACAAATTCCAGCCGGAAACAACCGTTTCAATCGAACAAATCGCCGGTTTATTCACCAAAAGCAGCGAAACGATTAATCTGTTTACCAAAGATTCGCCCGACGAACTCAAAGTAAAAGCCCGCAAATTTTCTTTTACCAAGGACAAACCTTTTTCTTTTTCGGTAAAAGTTCCCGACGGCAACTACCGTGTCCGCGTTACATTGGGCGATCCCGAACGGGAAACGCAAACGACCGTCCGCGCCGAATCGCGCCGGCTTCTCCTGAACAACATCCATACGAAAAAAGGCGAATCGAAAACATACACTTTTACGGTCAATAAACGGAATAAATACATTTCGCCGAACGATTCCGTCCGCATTAAACCCCGCGAACAAACCAAATTGAACTGGGACGATGAACTAAACATTGAAATTAACGGACTCAGCCCCGGCCTGAAATCTCTGGAATTAGAACCGGTAAACGACGCCGTAACGGTCTTTCTTTGCGGCAATTCTACGGTTGTCGATCAGGACGACGAACCTTGGGCGGCTTGGGGACAAATGATTCCGGTTTTCTTCAACGAAAAAGTCTGTTTCGCCAATTATGCCGAATCCGGCGAATCGAGCAATACCTTTTTGTCGGCAAAACGCTTTGAAAAAGCCTTGACCTTCATGAAACCGGGCGATTATGTGTTAATCGAATTTGGGCACAACGACGAAAAGCAACAAGGCGAGGATAAAGGCGCATATAAACATTTTACCAAGAGCCTGAAAGTTTATATTGACGAGGCGCGCAAACGAAAAGCGTATCCCGTTTTACTTACGCCTACTCAGCGGCGAAAATTTGATCCGTCCGGCCGATTGATTGAAACACACGGCGATTTTCCACAAGCTGTTCGCGACTTGGCCGCCAAAGAAAATATTCCGCTGATTGATTTAACAGCCATGACGTCTCAATTATACAATGCTTTAGGCGTAGAAGGTTCTAAAAAAGCGTTTGTGCACTATCCTGCGGGGACTTTCCCCGGACAAACGGCTGATTTGGCCGATAATACTCATTTTAGC
>JAISNS010000303.1 GCA_031276105.1 Dysgonamonadaceae bacterium | reverse complement strand
AAACTAAAAGCTAAAAACTAAAAGTTGCGCGAATCGCGGTAAATAACCGCCGCTTCGCGCAACTTTTAGTTTTTAGTTTTTAGCTTTTAGTTTTTATACAACGCGTTTAAATCATTTTTTTGACGGCATCGACCAAGCGGTCGATTTCGTTTGTTGTGTTGTAAAAAGCGAATGCCGGTCGCACGGTCGCTTCGACTCCCATTCTTCGCAACGCCGGCTGGGCGCAATGGTGCCCGGCACGCAAGGCAATGCCTTCCTGATCGAGCCGTTTTCCGACTTCCGGCGCAGGTATTCCCGGAATGATGAAAGAAACGACGCTTATTCTGTCGCGAGGATTGCCGATCAGTTGAATCCCGTCGATCTTGCCTAATTCCTTGCGGGCGTATTCGGTCAGGTAATGTTCGTATTGCTCAATGTTGTGTATTCCGATTTTGGTTACGTAGTCCAAAGCCGCACCCAGGCCAATAGCGTCAGCTACATTGGGGGTTCCCGCTTCAAATTTGTGAGGCGGTACGTTGAAAACGGTTTCTTCAAAGGTAACATCTTTGATCATGTTTCCTCCGCCTTGCCAGGGTGGGATGAGTTCCAGGAGTTCTTTTTTTCCGTAAACTGCGCCGATTCCGTTGGGCGCATAGATTTTATGACCGGAGAAAACGAAAAAGTCCACATCCAACTCCTGCACGTCCACCGTTGTGTGGGCGATGGATTGCGCCCCGTCGA
The DNA here is from genome assembly GCA_031276105.1 of Dysgonamonadaceae bacterium. Lineage (GTDB taxonomy): Bacteria > Bacteroidota > Bacteroidia > Bacteroidales > Azobacteroidaceae > Azobacteroides. Next base: position 5,533 of record JAISNS010000303.1, on the reverse strand, counting down.
TCAGCACCCGGGCGCCATAACGCTTGGCCATGTCGATCATGGTTTTTGCCGGCGAAATGGTTCCGAAAGTATTGTTTACCTGGGCGAACGAAACGATTTTTGTTCGGGAACTCAACAGCCGTTCGTATTCTTCCAAAATGATATCCCCCTTGTCGTTGATGGGGATAACCCGTAATTCAGCCTTTTTTTCTTTGGCCAACTGTTGCCAGGGGACAATGTTTGCATGATGATCCAGCGTCGAGAGGATGATTTCGTCTCCCGGATGGATGAATTTCCGTCCGTAAGTTTGTGCGATCAGGTTGATTCCTTCGGTTGTTCCTCTTACAAAAACGATGTTGTCCGGCGAAGGGGCGTTGATAAAGTTTTTGACTTTTTCACGGGCGCCTTCGTAACCGTCGGTGGAACGGGCGGCCAGCGTGTGCGACGCCCGGTGAATATTCGAATTGTCGTTTTCGTAATATTGTTTGATGGCGTCAATGACCTCGCGCGGTTTCTGCGTAGTGGCGGCATTGTCGAACCAAATCAATTCTTTCCCGTTTACTTTTTGATGAAGGATCGGAAAATCTTTCCGGATGGTCTGCACATCAAAAATTTCCTTGCCGTTGTAAGTAATCGGCTGGTCTCGCAGGAAAGAATATTGGGAATACCCTTTATCGGAAAACTCTTGCGTGGCGGCTGAATGTAAAAGAGAGGTTTCGACCGGAACATCGTCTTCGGGGAAAATGTTTCCCGGCGAAGAGAAGGAAAGAGGTGTAATCAATTGTTGGAAGGAGGAATAAACACTGCTCAGGTCGATAGAGTCGTCCGGCGCGGCAATTTCATCACGTAAACCGGCGATCTCTCCCCGGTTTACGATATGGGTGGTTGAATAATCGGGTATCATTTTATTTAACTATCGTTTTCCGGTTATTATAATCGTGATAATAACCGACTTCCACGTTTTCGAGGACAGCGATGGCGTCGTCGGTCAGGGAAGCCAGCGAGAAATATTTCGTCAACAAATAGCTGGCGACAGCAAATTTATCCAATCCCATCAGGCGGGCGGATAGGCTGGGGGCGATTTCTCCCGGGATACCGGCTTGATGAAGTCCGACTACGCCCTGTTCCTGTTCTCCGGTACGAACCAGAATAAAATCGGTCGTTCCCACTCCGCGATTTGTCAGGTATTGTCCCTGAATTTCCACTTTATCGCTGGGGATAATGGGAACGCCGCGCCAGGTGATGACCGGAATACCGAAAATCACGGTTGTTACCGGAGGAACGCCGCGCCAGGTACATTCTCTTTCGAATGCCGCAATTGCCCGCGGATGCGCCAGAAAGAACGACGGCTTTTTCCAAACCAACGACAACAGTTCGTCCAAATCGTCGGGAGTGGGCGAGCCGTAGCGGGCGCTGATGCGATAGCCCGGTTCCACGCTTGCCAATAAACCGAAATTCTTATTATTGATTAATTCCCATTCCTGCCGTTCTTTGATGCTTTCGATACTTAAACGCATCTGCTGTTCGAGTTGATTGTACGGGTTGTTGTACAAATCGGTTACGCGGGTATGGACTCGCACGACGGTTTGAAGGGTATTGAGCGGATATTCGCGCGCTTCTTCTTCATAATCAATGTACGTTTCCGGGATAATATTGTTTTCTTCGTGTCCCGAAGCCAGATCGATATGTTTTTCCCCGTGAGTGTTAACCGTAGCCCGCAAGCGAAGATGTTCGTCAACCGCCTTTTGAAATTGCTCCCTGAAGGTTGGTATATCTTTGATGATTTCTCCCAGTTCGTTGCTGTTTAAGGAGAAAAACACAGCCGGCGTAATCGCTTTAACCGTTACGGACGACGGTTTGTCGGAAAGGAGATTGGCTTCGCCGAAATATTCTCCTTCGGAAAGGATGGCAATGCGTAAATCTTCCCCGTGAGTGCCTTTGCTGGATATTTCCACTTGTCCTTGTGCAACGATGAAGAACTTTTGCGGATATTTGCCTTCTTCGATTAAGTTTCCGCCCAAACCGGTTGTTTCGATTTGAAACTTCTTTGCCAAGCGGTTGACTATATCCTCTTCGATATGCGCAAATAGAGGAATCCTGCGGAACGATTCTACCTGAAAAGACGGTACGCCGTTAAAAAATTCCACTTCGATCCGTTCCGCTTTTTTTAATTCCACTTTCGTGCGGTTCACGCGGTAAGTTCCCGAATTGACTTGTACCCAAGGGAGTAATTTCAGTAATAACCTTGGCGTGATGGAGCCCATTTGCGGAGCTGTCTTTGTGGTAGTCGCTAATTTTTTGGCAGTCGCGGTAGCGATACTGCGTTGCAATTCATTTTGTGCCATAATTGTAATTGTTTTATGTATTAATTTTAAATCAGTTGTATATCTATTGAATTAATGTTTTTGTTTTTAATTGAAAACGCTTTAATCACCGGATTATCTTTTTCTTTCAGGGAGAGGATGATATAGATGATATCCGGATCGAAAGCCAATCGAATATCTTCTTCCGACGGACGGGCGGGCGATTCGGGGTGACTGTGGTAATTGGCAATGATTTGCAAGCCTTGCGAACGCGCTTCGCGCAGTACCGAAAACTGTTCCTTCGGGTCGAAAGAAAAATGTTCGGGACTGTGATCGATATTCGTCAGCGGATATTGTTTAACAACCTCATTGTCTTTCCCTGTCAGAAGGCCGCAAGCTTCTTCGGGCAATTCTTTTCGGGCGTGGGCAACGATAGCGTCGATGATATTTTGAGGAATCCGAATCATTTTTCTATTTCGATATTGTAAATACCCGGCGTATCGGTTTCTGTTACCGACAGGACGTTGAATCCTTGTTCAACGGCGCTTTTCGGAACGTTTTCCAGCGGTTCGCCCTCCGTTACTTTTACGTTCAGGATATCTCCTTTTTGAAGTTTGTTCAATTCGATTTTTGTTTTCACAAAAGTCATCGGACAATGTTCTTTTGTTATATCTAAATGGTACGTCATGAGCATTAAATAAAGAGGGTTTGTCCGCCTTCCGACAGATTCAGGAACGAGGCGACGCCTAATACATCTTTTACTTCGGGAATAAAATCGCTTTTTTGCAAGCCTAAGACGTGCATCGCCATTTCGCAGGCATAAAAATTGATTCCTAACTGTTTAGCAGCTTCAACCAGTTCTTCCAAGGTTGCTACATTGTTTTTCCGCATCAGGTAACGGAAAATTTTCGGGCTGATACCCCCAAAGTTGAGCCGGCTTACGGGTGAAGTTTTCAGTCCGCCCATCATGATTCCGAATACTTTGGGTAAGAATCCTTTTCCGACGGGGGAACGTCCCTGTTTGATTTTGATGGCGTCTAATCCCCAGAAGGTAAAGAAAAGATTTACTTCATATCCTACGGCTGCCGCTCCGGTGGCCAGGGTAAAGACAGCCGTTAATTTGTCGAAATCGCCGCTGAAAGCGATGATAGATAATTTTTTTGTTTGTTTTTCGTTCATATTCCTTGTTCTTTAATTTTTCTTTTTTATTTCACAAACAGCTTGTTCGTAATCAATTAATTGAGTGATTGTTGGATGAGATCCGCACACCGGGCATTTTTCCGATCGCTTTGTTTTCACGGTTCTAAATTCCATTGTTTTTGCGTTGAACGAAAGCAGTTTATTTGTTAACAATTCGCCGGCGCCGGTCAGGTATTTCAAGGTTTCGGCGGCCTGTATGGTTCCTAACATGCCGGCAATGGCTCCTAACACGCCGGCTTGCGAACAGGTCGGCACGGCATTGGGTGGTGGAGGGGAGTGGAACAGGCAACGGTAGCAAGCCGTTCCGGGCAGATAGGTCAGCGTTTGTCCGTCGAAGCGCAGGATTCCCCCGTGAGAGAAGGGTTTACCGGCAATGACGCAGGCATCGTTGATGAGGAATTTTACGGGGAAGTTGTCGGTTCCGTCCACGATAAAGTCGTAGTCATTAATAATTTCCAGCGCGTTTTCCGACGTGAATAGCGTTTGATAAACGATTACGTTTACGTCGGGATTTAATTGATTGATTTTTTCTTTGGCTGAAATGACTTTCGGCTTGTTTACGTCTGCTGTAAAATGGATGATTTGCCGTTGCAAGTTGCTCAAATCCACCACATCTCCGTCGATGATGCCAATCGTTCCGACTCCTGCCGCGGCTAAGTAAAGAGCGACCGGCGCTCCCAAACCGCCGGCTCCGACGATCAGTACTTTCGCGTTGCTTATCTTTTCCTGGCCTTCTACTCCTACGTCCCGGAGCAATATATGGCGGCTATAACGGGCGATTTGGTCTTCCGTGAAATTCATACGGGTTGTCCTCCTCCCATAAAATACAGGAAGTCCACTTCATCGCCGTTTTTCAGTTCGATGGATTCGTAATCTTCTTGACTTATAAATTCTTCATTCAGTTGAACCGACACCATGTCGGGCTGTGTAATGTTGTTCAATGCAATTAATTGGGTAATTGTTGTTGCATTTTCCAAGTCCTGTGTTTTTCCGTTTACTGTTATTTTTATCATTTCTTTTCAGTTTTCAAATTGATATAAAGGCGTGGACAAGTATCGTTCGCCGGTATCGGGTAAAATCGTCACAATGATTTTGCCTTTATTTTCGATTCGTTTGGCAATTTGTAAGGCGGCGAAAGCGGCTGCTCCGGAAGAAACGCCGACTAAAAGTCCTTCTTCCCGTGCCAACAGGCGACTTGTTTCGAATGCTTCTTCGTTTTTTACTTTGAATATTTCGTCCACGATTTGGGGGTTGAAGACTTTCGGTATAAATCCGGCTCCGATGCCTTGTATCTTGTGTGGTCCGGGTTTTCCGCCCGACAATACCGGCGAATCAAACGGTTCGACAGCGATTACTTTGATGTTGCGATTGTATTTTTTCAAGATTTCGCCGGTTCCCGTAATGGTTCCGCCGGTTCCTACGGCCGAGATGAAAATATCTATTTTGCCGTCTGTGTCGCGCCAAATTTCTTCCGCTGTTGTTATCCGGTGAATTTGCGGATTGGCGAGGTTTTGAAATTGTTGAGGTATAAATGCGTTGGGATATTGCGTTTGCAATTCTTCCGCTTTACGGATAGCGCCTCTCATTCCTTCAAATCCGGGCGTGAGTACCAATTCGGCTCCCAAAGCGCGTAACAAACTTCGGCGTTCTATACTCATGGTATCGGGCATGGTCAGGATCAGCCGGTAACCTTTGGCTGCTGCGATAAAGGCCAGGGCGATACCGGTATTTCCGCTGGTTGGTTCGATAATAATGCTTTGGGGGGAGAGAAGGCCTCTTTCTTCGGCGTCTTCAATGAGGGATAATCCGATGCGGTCTTTCACGCTTCGGGCAGGGTTCATGTATTCGAGTTTAGCCAGAATTTGTACGTCTATATTATTGAGTTTCTCAATTTTACTCAATTCAAGGAGTGGGGTATTTCCAATCAACTCCGTCAGTCTTTTTGCAATTTTTGCCATGATCAATTTTATTTTTCTGCAAAAGTACGGTTTATTGTAATACAAAAAAATACCATGAACATGGTATTTTTTAAAAAAGCAAGGCCGGTCACC
>JAISNS010000294.1 GCA_031276105.1 Dysgonamonadaceae bacterium | reverse complement strand
GAAGCGGACGATATTGTGGTAAACAATCCTTCGGAAGTGATGATTATTATTCCCGATCTGATTACGGATACGTACAAACTGGAAATCACGACGCAGTTCTCTAACGATGCGAAGCTACTCAAAGCGCCACGCACGGCCATATTTGATAAAGTGTTGGAAGTACAGTGAGCGCTACATCTGAGCCGGTCTCAGACGAGCGTCTGAGTCGGTCTCAGATGAGCGTCTGAGTCGGTCTCAGATGAGCGTCTGAGTCGGTCTCAGATGAGCGTCTGAGTCGGCCTCAGATACGGCTCTGTCATCCCGTGCTTGACGCGGAATCCCCTGAAAGTCCCCTGTCATCCCGTGCTTGACACGGGATCCCCTGAAAAATGCAGAACATTTAATCAGGGGATTGCGGGTCAAGCCCGCAATGACAAGGTTGGTAAAAAGGGATTGCGGGTCAAGCCCGCAATGACAAGATCGGGGAAAAAGGGGATTGGGTCAAGCCCGCAATGACAAGGTTGGTAAAGGAGGCGCAAAGCGAGAAAAGCGAGAAATAAACGGCGTCAGCCCTCCCCCTCCCTATGTGGGGAGGGGGCCGGGGGGAGAGGTGAAAACGAATTAAGTATTAACAATTTATAAATTAAACAACAATTACAATGAGAACAAAAATTTTAGTAGTATTATTTGCGCTTGCTTTAAGCGCTAACCCGCGCGCTCAGGTCACTATCGGTGAACTGGTGGAGCCTGCCAAAGGCGCGCTACTGGATTTGAACAAAACCGTAAAAGGCGGGCTGCTGCTATCGACTGTGGATTTGCCTGATTTTCACACAATTCCGGGCACATTTCCCGGTATGACTCCAACGCCCGCCGATTTGGACGCGGTGAAAACCGGCTTTAGAGGCTCGCTGGTTTACAATACCGGCCTAACAACTCCTCCCGCCGGTATCTATGTCTGGAACGGCGTCAACTGGACGCCGGTGAAAGAAAACTGCACGCCGGCTCTCCTGACACTGATGGGGCCGCCTTTTGCCAAAGTGGACGCCAATCTTACTTTTTCGGTTTCGACCGGCGCAAGCGACTTTTGCTCGCAGGGCGAAACTTACAAATGGTATCTGAGCGGCGTCAACAACAGTACTTATACGCCTCTTCTCAATGAAACGGCTCCGTCATTAACAACTTCCTTTGCTACAGTCGGAACTTACAAAGTAATGGTTGAGGTAACGAACCGCTATACGGTTGCTCCTCTTGTGAAGGAAATGAGTGTCGAAATAACTGCCGACGGCGCTCCGCCTGTTACGTTGATCGACGGGCAATACGCTGTTAACGGGGAGCTTTGTTATGATGTGAAAGGGCCGAAGCCCACCGGCCAAACTCAGGAGTTTTATGATTTACGGAAGAACAATTTTACCGACGGTTTTACAAATACTTACACGTTTACTTATACGGACAGTTTCTCTGATTTGACGGTATTAAATCCCGGCGGTATCGTTGCGAGTGTTTCCCAGCCTGCGGTTACTTACGGTAGCGGTACCGGTTCTGTTTCTTTTGAGATTACCTTTGCGTCTGATGTGAAAGACAGGGTAATTGCCAACAGCGGGCTTATTCAGGTGCAACTGATAGTCAGCTTTACGAATACTACTACCGGCTACACGAAGATTGCGTATAAAAACATAAAGGTTCAGGATGCTACTTGCAACTGTCCTGCTAAAAAAAGCGCTACGGAATGGTTGTTTTTCCAGTGTCATAACTTGGGGGCTGACTACGATATTACTTCCGATGCTGATCTTTTGGGCATTACCAATACTAACTTTCGGGAATATCATGGCGACTGGTATCGCTTTGGCTCCAAGAATGTTTCTGTGGAGAATACTGCGACTACTCCTGTTGGAAGTCTTACTAATTGGACGAGCAGTCCTCATGACGATTATCCTTTTCAGAATGATGCTCTGGATTGGGCTACGGAGAATGATCCTTGTCCTTTCGGCTGGCGATTGCCGACGTCTGCCGAATGGGTGGCTGTACTTAACTATAATACGTACAGTCACTATGTTAACGGCGTCGCTACTACCAGCGGTTGGATTACGGATAATACTAATAATAATGCCGGCACTCCTACTACCGGTTATAATGACGTGCTGAAGATTGGCGATTACCTTTACCTTCCCGCCGTCGGGTCGCGGTTCTGGAGTACAGGTGCGTTGCACGAGCGTGGTCTCCGCGGCACCTACTGGAGTGGCAATCATTATCCTGGCCGGAGTGAAGGAAATCCCTTGCTCTTCACCAATGCTACGCCTAACATGACCACCATGGCCAACCGGTCGTTCGGGTACTCAGTGCGTTGCGTGTCGGCAAAATAAACTAAGAACTAAGAACTAAGAACTAAAAGTTGCGCGAAGCGGCGTTTATTTTCCGCGCTTTGCGCAACTTTTAGTTTTTAGTTTTTATCTTTTAGTTTACTATTATTCCAATAATTTGGCGTACATTTGCAGCCTAAATTTTAGAAAACATACAATGAACTTCACATCGCTTGCTTTTTCTATCTTTGAGAAATCTATTGAAGACTACCATCTGCTGGATGACGTAGATGCAACTGTTTCAAATCCTTTTCCGTTTCAATCGCTGGAATATTATCTCTATCTTAAAAACCGGATCGATACCGTGCAATGGCATCTGGAAGATATTATCCGCAACCCGGATATCGATGCCGTCAAAGCCCTGGAAATCAAACGCCGAATCGATCAGTCCAATCAAGACAGAACAGACCTGGTCGAACGGATAGACAGCTATTTCCTGGACAAATATAAAGCGGTTGCCATACATCCCGACGCAACCATCAATACCGAAAGCCCGGCCTGGGCAATTGACCGCCTCTCGATCCTCGCGCTGAAAATTTACCACATGCGCCTGGAAACGGAACGGAAGGATACGGATAAAACACATCTGGAATCGGTCGCAAGTAAATTAAACGTCCTGCTGGAACAGCAAAAAGACCTTTCCGAAGCTATCGACCAACTGCTGCACGATATTGAATCGGGAAAGAAATACATGAAGGTTTACCGGCAAATGAAAATGTATAACGACCCGGAACTGAATCCGGTACTTTACGGAAGAAACAGACGTTAAAAGCATGGCCTGTACGTTGATTATCCGGTTATCTGCCTTGGGAGATGTGGTTATGACTGTTCCCGTTTTATATTCCGTCGCCAATCGCTACCCGAACGACCGCTTTATTTTGCTTACCAAGAAACCCCTGCAACCGCTCTTCGTCAATAAACCGCACAACCTGGAGATTTTCCCCGTGCATACGCACGGGAAACACAGGGGCGCACGGGGAATGATCCGGCTGTTACGCGAGTTGGGACGCGAAGGGATCGACCAAGTCGCCGATTTGCACTTCGTATTGCGTTCCATCGAGATTGATTGCTATTTCAAACTGAAAGGGAAAAAGGTCGCAGTCATCGACAAGGGCAAGAAAGAAAAAAGAAGCCTCACGCGGGCGAACAATAAAAAACGGGTTCCCCTCACGCCGTCCGTCGTCCGTTACCGGCAAGTATTTGAAAACCTGGGGTATGATGCAACGCCTGCTTTCACTTCGCTGTTTCCTGCGAAAAGGAACAATGAAGAAACCCTGATTGGAATAGCGCCGTTTGCCAAACATGCGGGCAAGATTTATCCCCTCGATAAAATGGAAGAAATCGTCCGCCGGCTGAACGAAAAGCCGGATGTCCGTATTTTTTTATTCGGCGGGAAAGACGAAAGCGCGCTCCTTCAATCGTGGGCGGAAAAATACGAACGGGTAGAATCTAAAGCCGGATATTTGTCTTTCCCGGAAGAACTCCTTTTAATCAACGATTTGAACGTAATGCTCAGCATGGATTCCGCCAATATGCACTTGGCGTCGTTGGTGAATACGCCGGTCGTTTCCATCTGGGGCGCCACCCATCCATACGCCGGTTTTTACGGTTACGGGCAGGATGCAAAAGACGCGGTTCAGGTAGATTTGCCGTGCCGTCCCTGTTCCGTTTTCGGGAACAAACCGTGCCGGTACGGTTCTTACGACTGCCTGAACCGGATAAGCCCGGAAGAAATCGTTCAAAGAGTTATGAATTATGAATGATGAATTATGAGTTTTTGGTACGGTATTATTAATGTTGCATGGTTTTTGTCGTCGCTGCTTCCGTTGCGGGCGCTTTATATTGTTTCGGATATTTTGTATTTCCCTTTGTATTACTTCATTCGTTACCGGAGAAAGGTTGTGCGAAAAAACCTGCTGAACTCTTTTCCCGATAAAAGCCTGAAAGAGATTATCCGGATCGAAAAAGGATTTTATTCCTTCTTCTGCGATTATGTGGTCGAAACGCTTAAACTGTACTCCATGAGCCGGAAAGAGATGACGAAAAGGATGTCTTTCGGCGGAGTTGAAGCGGTAGAACGACTGATGGGCAGCGATAAATCGTGCATCCTCTGCCTCGGACATTACGGCAACTGGGAATGGATATCTTCTCTGGCGCTGCATATTGATAAAAACATATATCCGGGACAAATATACCGTCCGCTGAGAAATAAGCTGTCGGACAAGCTTTTTCTGAAAATCAGGGGACGGTTTGGTACGAACAGTATTCCGCAGGAACAAACCCTGCGCAAAATCGTTCACTTGCGAAACGGGAAGCGACAGTTTATGATTGGTTTCATTGCCGATCAGGTTCCCATCTGGACAAGCATAAGGTATTGGACGGATTTTCTTCATCAGGATACTCCTGTATTTTCAGGGCCGGAACGTATTGCCCGGCAAACAGGGGCAATTGCCGTCTATGTGGATGTAACGAGAATAAAAAGAGGTTATTACCATTGCGAACTGGTTCCTTTGTCGTCGAATCCGCAGGAATTGCCCGAACATGCTCTGACGGATCAATATTTCCACTGTCTGGAAAATACCATTCTGCGCGAACCGCGGTTCTGGCTCTGGTCGCATAACCGGTGGAAACGCCAACGAAAATTAAGTGACGAGTGACAAGTGACAATATGAAAAAAACAATACAAACAATCTACAAACAGATAAAGAGGGAACCGGCAGGCGCTTTTTTTTACAACTTCCTGCTGATGCTGTTCATTTATAACCTTTGCCGTCTTTTCTTTTTCTTGGTCAACCGGAGTTATTTTCCCGACGTTACGTTTAGCCATTTGCCGACAATGTTTTACGGCGGCCTCCAGTTCGACCTTTCGGCGCTCATTTACACCAATCTGCTGTATTTATGCCTGCAAATCATTCCGTTCCGGTTCCGGCAGAACGGTACGTATCAACGGGTTGCCCGCTGGATTTTCGTAGCCGTCAACAGCGTGGCGGTGATCATCAACTGCGTGGACGTCGTCTATTTCCGTTTTACGAACCGGCGGACAACAAGCACGGTTTTTTCGGAATTTCAAAACGAAAACAACCTGTTCAAAATCATGGGAAGCGGGATGCTCGAATACTGGTATGTGACGCTGTTTGCCGCAGTCGTCGTATTTGCCCTGTACAAATGTTATTATACGCCGCAAAAAGCAGCGGAAAAGAAAACATCGTTCCGATTCCGGATTCGTTATTATGTGCTGCATACCCTCGTGATGGCTGCCGTTGTTTATGCCGCCGTTATCGGTATCCGGGGAGGAAGCGGCGTTACCACTCGCCCGATAACGATCAGTAATGCCAATGCTTACGTCAACAAAAGCGCAGAAACGGCGATTGTACTCAATACGCCGTTCTGTATTATCCGCACGGCGAACAAAAAAGTCTATCAAAATCCCCTGTATTTCAAAACGGAAGAAGAAATGGCGGCCATATATGCGCCAAGCCGTTCCGTCGGCACATCCGGCGCGTTTAAACCGCTCAATGTGGTTGTTCTGATTTTGGAAAGTTTCGGAAAAGAATATTCCGGCTTTTTCAACAAAGACATGGAAAACGGCTCCTACAAAGGTTATACGCCGTTTTTGGATTCGCTGTACGCCGAAGGACTTACGTTTGAATATTCGTACAGCAACGGACGGAAATCTATCGACGCAATGCCGTCTATTCTTTCGAGCATCCCGATGTTTATCGAACCTTTCATCGTAACGCCTTATTCGACCAACGACATCAGCAGTATTGCCGCCGTTTTGAAAGAAAAGGGATATTACTCCGCTTTTTTCCACGGCGCCCCCAACGGCTCGATGGGTTTTCTGGCCTACGCAAAAAGCGCCGGGTTCGACGATTATTTCGGTTTGAACGAATACGGCAACAAAGATTTAGACGGTATGTGGGCGGTTTGGGATGAAGAATTTTTGCAGTTTTATGCGGAGAAAATGGGCGAATTGAAGCAACCTTTCGTAACGGCAGTGTTTACGGCAACCTCGCATCATCCGTTTAAGATTCCTCCACGATACGCGGGACGTTTTCCCGAAGGTACTCAACCGATTCATCAATGTATCGGTTATACGGATTACGCGCTCCGGCAATTTTTCAAGAAAATGGCTCAATACGAATGGTTTGGCAATACCTTATTTGTTATCACGGCCGATCATACGAATCAAACATCGCATCAGGAATATTTTACGGACGTCAACAACTTTGCGGTTCCTATCCTGTTTTACCATCCGGGCAGCGATTTAAAAGGATTGAAAACGACGCCCGTTCAACAGATTGACCTCATGCCCTCCATACTGGGTTACCTGAATTACGACAAACCGTATTTTGCTTTCGGACAGGATATTTTCAACACAAACGAAGATGAAAAATGGGCAGTGAATTATAATAACGGCCTGTACCAATTATTCTTCGGGGACTATTTCTTACAGTTCGACGGCGAGCAAACCCAAGCGGTTTACCATTACAAAACCGATGTTTTGCTTCAAAATAATTTGGCAGGGAAAGTAGCGGCACAACCGGAAATGGAGCAACTGCTGAAAGCCATCGTCCAACAGTATATTGTCCGGATGACGGCGAACCGGTTGAAATTATAG
>JAISNS010000265.1 GCA_031276105.1 Dysgonamonadaceae bacterium | reverse complement strand
CCGATTTTCACTTTCCGCAAACGTATTTTCGTACCTTCGGCTATATCGCCCGAAGCAGTGCGGTAGTTTTGTTTATTTCTAAAATCATACTCGGTCAGATAGTTGTTTTTCAACATAAAGGCTGCATCCAACGACGATATGGTGATGTCGGCGGCGCCCGTGTCGAAGATAAATTTAAGCGGTAAATCATTCACCGTACAGGGGATTTCATATACACCCGACCGTAAGGGTTTCGTTTTGATGACATACTTTTTTGTTTCCACCTGTTGCGATGCTTGAGGTTCTTCTGTTGAGACAGTCTTCGTTTTATTCGACCATTCTTTAATCAGTTCGATAAATTCAGGCGTATTTCTGATATTGTCCAAGTCGCTGTCCTGTTTTACATGAGCGAAACTGCGATATCCTTTTTCAAAAGCAGTGTGAAGATATGCAACAGCCTCCGCCTGGCGATAATCCCCATTTTTCAATACAGTCAGGTTATTTGTTTTCATGATCTATATTTGCAGCGTTTAAAATGCGGAAAGCCGCCTTCTTCGTCGCAAGAAAAGAAGTCGGTTTTGCTTGGTTAAAAAATATTTGTATGGTGAGAGGCGCTAATATTGAGCGGTTTTTTGGTGTCTCTCTCTCTCTCTCTCTCTCTCTCTCTCTCTCTCTCTCTCTCTCTCTCTCTCTCTCTCTCTCTCTCTCTCTCTCTAAGAAATATCGGTTAACCTCCAAATTTTGGAGGTTAAAAATAGATAAAAGATAATTATTTGAAATAGTTGTTACCATTGACATTAGAGCTATGATTTACTTTTTATTTTTTTTCGTTTTTTCGTTTTTTTGTACCTGCTTTCTGCTTCCCCTGTTTTGCTTTTCAGCAGTATCTGCAAGACTTACAGGCGCAAAAGTGTTTTTAACACACTTATAATTTTTTGCAAATATAAGCACTCTAATCAAGATTTGTACACTTATTTAATATGTTATATAACATATTTTATATTTATTATTTTGATACAGGTGAAATCCTCTAAAGTATTACATGCTTTAATACTTCGTCGGAAGCCTCCGATTCAAGATGTTCGCCTACTTTTTTGTCAAAAGTGATTTTAAAAGAATATGCAAAATTGCATGGCTTTGATTTTGGGAACGATAATTTGAGTCCCTCGCCGGTTTGTGTCCACACGATTTTTTCGTCTGAGCCTAACATTTGTATATTCAATATTTTGGCATCGGCAATCGCTTCACTGTTCAATGATTTGATTACAGTTTCTTCGCCCCATTTCAGCACAATGGCGTAGAAATCATTTTCTTTTGTCGTAAAACGAATATCCTGTATGGTGTATGTCGTAGCGGTATTGTCTGTAAATGAGCCTTTTGTCGATTCGGTTTCACCTTCTCCGAATTTTTTCCAACAACGTGTGCCGTAAATAGCCTCGCCGTTAACGTTCAACCATTCGCCAATCGCAAGTAAAACCGCTGTTTGTTCATCGGTAATCGTACCGTCGGCTTTCGGGCCGATATTCAGCAATAAAGCGCCGTTTTTGCTCACAATATCAACCAAATCGTGTACAATTTGTTCGGGAGTTTTGTTTTCTTCGCCGTCAACATACGACCATGAATGTTTACCGATAGAAGTATCTGTTTGCCAGGGGAATTTCATCAATTTATCCGATTTGCCGCGTTCGATGTCCCACACCTGTATATTTGTCGGATATCCCTGTTTCGTGTTTACAACCACACCCGTACCCCAATCCAGTGCATTATTATAATAGTATGCCAAAAATTTGTTGAAATAAGGCATCAGAACAGGATTGTTAACCGTCCAATCGAACCATATCAATTTCGGTTCGTATTTGTTAATCAATTCGTAAGTATGCGCCAACCACTCTTTTGCAAAATCTTCGGTATATGTTTCGTACGGCAACCGGCGTCCGTACAGCGTGATAGTCGTATCTTGCACATCCGAAGGAAATTCCATTCCACCGCTAAAAAACCACGCATTTTCAGCGCGGTGGGTCGAAAGTCCGAATACAAGTCCTTCGTTTTCTACTGCCTGCTTCAAGAGTCCGATAATATCTTTTTTCGGACCTTTTTTCACAGCGTTCCAATCATTCAAATCGCTGTCGTACATCGCAAAACCGTCGTGATGTTCGGCAACGGGAACGACATATTTAGCTCCGGCTTTTTTGAATAATGCAGCCCACTGAGCGGCGTCAAACTTTTCGGCTTTAAACATCGGGATAAAATCCTTGTAACCGAATTTAGTATGCTCACCGTAAGTAGCGCGATGATGATTGTATTCGCGGTAATCTTTTTGGTACATCTCCCGCGGATACCATACTGTTCCAAAGGCAGGAACGGAATATACACCCCAGTGGATAAAAATTCCGAATTTGGCGTCAACAAACCATTCGGGGAATTGATAATTTTGTGCAATATTGCTCCAATCCGGTTGAAAAACCTCCGTTCCTTTCGGCGATTTTACCGAGTCAATGTTAATTACGTTTTTCGAATTACAACTGATAAACAGCGGGATACTGATGATGGCAAATAGCCAACCCTTAGTTTTTAATGTTTTCATTTTGCAGTTTTTTTATTTAGATATATTCGCGTACAGTTCCTCTGAGATTTAGATATATGATTTATTTTTTATTTTTTTCGTTTTTTTGTATCTGCTTTCTGCTTCCTCTCTTTTACTTTTCAGCGTTTAACAGTATCTGCAAGACTTATAGGCACAAAAGTGTTTTGCATACACTTCTAAACTTTTGCAAATGTAAGTACTAAAATTAAAACTTGTACACTTATTTAATATGTTATAGAACATATTTTATATTTATTATTTTGAGACAGGTGGAATCCTCTATGTATCAGGTTTATTTTCAATTTTCCGGTAAGTGGTAGCTATTGTGAAAATTTAATGCTAACTTTGTAAAAAATTTTTAACTATGGCGCTACATAATGTATTGGGAAAAACAGGCGAAGACATCGCCATTGAATATTTACAAGGGCGAGGATACCAAATTCTGCATCGCAATTGGCGGCGAGGAAGCTATGAAATAGATATTGTTGCCTGTACGGAAGAGGAATTGGTGATTATTGAAGTAAAAACCCGTTCGAATAATTCCTATTCCGACCCGGAAGATGCCGTTACAAACAGAAAAATCAATCATATTGTTTCTGCTACGGATATTTATATCAAGTTGTTTAATATAGATTTACCTGTCCGTTTTGATATTATTTCGGTAATCGGTCATGCTCCTCCTTTCGAGATTGATCACATAGAAGATGCTTTTTATCCTCCGCTAAATACATACCGGCGGTAGCATTTTTCGGCTAAATCTCTTTTTGAAACGCCGGAGAAGGCTTTCCTCTGTAAGCTAAAGCACGCGGTTAATAAAGTGTCGCCCCGGCGGGGCTTCACAGGCAACAAGCAGATCGTTTGCATCGGCAAGCCCCGCAGGGGCGATACTCTATTAACTTAACCGGATGCTTTAGCTTCCGGTTACAGCAAGCCTCTCTCGTCGCCCAGCCCCGCAGGGGCGACACTTTATTAACCGCGCGTTTTAACGTGTGGAAATTTACTAAAAGGCCGATAAATACAAGCCGATATCATTGGCCGGAAGGTTAAAATACTTTGCGACGTAAGTATTCACCGGTTTTCCGGCATACATGTACAGTCCCGAACGGAAAACCGGATCTCTTTGGGTGATTCCTGCGATTCCGTCCGCTTCGCCTGCGCGAAGAATTACGGGAGTAAAAATATTGCTGAGCGCCATAGAAGTTGTTCGCGCTACGCGGGAACTCAGGTTGGGAACGCAATAGTGGAGAACGTCGTATTTCTCGAAAATCTGCGGATGACCGGCCGGCAAGAAACAGGTTGTTTCGAAACATCCGCCTTGATTCACGCGCAGATCAATGATTAAGGAACCTTTTTTCATGATTTTGATTACGTCTTTCGAAATCACATAGCGCACCGGATCGCCAATGTAACGCATACAACCGATTACGACATCGACCGATTTGAAGGTGTTGACCAGAACGTTGGGTTGAAAAACGGACGTGAAAACCGGATGCCCCAAATCGTTCTGTAAGCGCCGTAATTTCCGAATATCGTTATCAAACACTTTCACGGTAGCGCCCAGCGCCAAGGCTGCGCAGGCGGCGGCAGCTCCGGCTACGCCGGCTCCGATAATGGCGACTTCGACCGGAGAAACGCCGGGAATACCGCCCATCAAGACGCCTTTCCCTCCTTTTTCGTTGCTCAACATTTCGGAGGCAACGGAAACGGAGGCCGCGCCTTCTATCTCCGAAATGGAATTGCGAACGGGAAACGTCGAACCGTCGGGCGACATCAATTCGTAACCGGCGGCATTGATGGATTTTTCGGCCATCGCATGAATGATTTTTATCGACATGTCCGGCAATTGCAACATGCTGCAAACGGTGGCTTTTTTCTTCATCCGTGCAATTTCTTCCAACGTGGGCGGCGCTATCTTGAAGATCAAATCGCAATCGAAAACCCGTTCTCTCGTGGTGATTTCTGCGCCGGATTCGGAATAAACGGCGTCGGAATAATTGATTCCTGCGCCGGCGCCTTCTTCAAAAAGGATTCGATGACCGGCATCAACAATCATATCGACCGCTTCCGGCGTAAAAGCCAGTCGCTTTTCGATCTTGACGTTTTCGCGGGGAACGCCGATAAGCAACGAATGACGCCTGTTATTTATTTCTTTCGGTAATTCTTTGGGTGTAGCAGTTGTTTTCATAATATTCGCTTTTTCTTCAGATAAATATTCTATCAAATAATTAATTATCGCATCAATATCTTTGGAATTTTTCAATTGTCCGGCATCGAATATGCAGGTAGCCTGATTATAAAACGGTTCCCGTTTTTCAAGATTTTCGGCAATAAACGTTTTCAATTCTTCCGTTTTTTTATCTTTGATTAACGGTCGTTTTTCTTTTGACACATTCAACCGTTCGGTCAGTTCATCGACGCCGGCTTTGAGATAAACCGTTAGTCCCGCTTCGTTCATGAGCGTCATATTATCAAAAAAACAGGGCGTCCCTCCTCCCGTAGCAATCACTACGTTTTCGAACTGAATCACTTCCTGTAAAATCGTTTTTTCCATTTCACGAAACTCTGTTTCTCCTTTTCCGGCAAACAGTTCGGAAACGGTTTTATGATAACGGTTTTCGATAAAAGCATCCAAATCAATAAACGGCAGGTTTATTTTTTTAGCTAAGCGCTGACCGATAGTTGTTTTACCCGAACCCATGTAACCAATCAGGAAAATTTTTTTCATCTGCAAAGTTAGCATTAAATTTCCAATTACACACAAAAAGACAGAATACCGCTATATCCGCTTATTCCTGAATTTTACGTATTCCAGTTTTTTTATTGACAAAATTCCTTGAATTTAAACAACTATCGAAAAAATCATACATATTCCCGTAAGTTCAATTAGTAAATGCAACCTTGAAGGCCATTCGGACAGCGCCGGCGCGCCGGAGCCACAAAATTTTTATCCGTTTGCGTGTAAGATGAGAATTTTATGCTAACTTTGCATTTTATTAATTATATTAAAATTATATTTATATGATAACTATTAAACGTTGTTTTTCCCTTTTATGTGTGGGAATCATTCTTTTCAGTTCCTGTGAAAAATCCTCGACGCCGCC
>JAISNS010000239.1 GCA_031276105.1 Dysgonamonadaceae bacterium | reverse complement strand
CCTTGGATGTTTCCAAACCGTTTTATTTCAGAGTGTATTCCTACAATAGCTCCAAAACAAAATTATATGCCGGACAGGTCAATATCCATCAGGTAGATCCCGATTCGGTTCAATATCATAAGATAGCCGATAATCAATCGTTCCTTAATAATACGGACTTGAAAGCAATCGCTTTCGACGGAAAATATTATGTTTATGCAAAAGAAGTCAGTGAAGTATCCCTTTACCAATCGACCGATGCAAAGGAATGGACAAAAGTTACATCTACTTCTATTCCTGCCGATTTGGTTGTTTCGGGAATTTTAGCCAACGATGCGGGTGTATATGGATATACGGCAAGCGGTGAATTTTATGTTTCTTACGATGCTACTAAATGGATTAATATCAAAACGTTTGGAGAAAATGTAAATTATGAATATCCGGTGAAGGCAATTTTAGGTTTTCGCGAGGAAAGTCCCATGCAGAAAGCCGGTTTCTCTTTGATTGTTGAGAAAGAAAATAAATATATTTTTGCTTTTACATCCGATTTTCATGAATGGCGCTATGCGACGGATACGGTACCGGGTAATTTTCCCATAGCCGGTTTTTCTACAATCAATTACGAATTGGCGAAAGCGGAACACCTTTCTTTGGTAAGCGGGAAAAACGCTTCCGGAGAATACTTAAATACGGTTTGGGAATTGAAAGATACCTTGGAATGGGTTTTGTTGAGTGATAATAAATTTCCGAAATTACAGGGCGCCAATGCGTTCGTGTACGATGACGAATTTTATTTAATGAACGGACAATTGGAAAACGGCAGTTATAATAAAGAAGTCTATTATTCCATAGACAAAGGACTTAACTGGAAAATAAAAAAGGAAAAATATTTTCCGCCGTCGGCTTATCCCTTGCGGAAAAATGCTTTATGGTTGAGCAATGCGGAAAAAACGTTTTTTTATGTCCTCGGAGGACAGAACAATACAAATTTAACCGATATTTGGCAAGTCTTTTTGAATAAAAAAATGTTTGCAGAATAGAATTTAATTGAAAGATATAATTTTGAAGTTGTTTTCGCGTTTTCATTAGGTACAATACTGAAATATGAAATTAGCTTCGAAATGGGTAATACTGCTTTATTTGCTTTCTTGTTCGACGGCGGTTGCGCAGGAATACAAATATGAAATAGGAGGAATGGCAGGCATGGCCATGTATATGGGAGATGCCAATCAAGTTTCCTTTTTTCAGGGATGGGATCCGGCAGGTGGAATTATTTTCAGAAATAATGTGAATTTTCGTTGGGCATGGGAAGCTGATTTCTCATTGGGTAGAGTAAACGGAGATACCCGGAATACAAAAAATGTATTTCCCGATCAGGGCAAAGTATCTTTCAGTCGTTATTTTTATACCTTGGGAGGCCGGGCAGAGTTTAATTTTTTGCCTTACAGCGATAAATTTGCTTATTTGAATACGAGTAAAATTTCTCCCTACCTTTTGTTTGGAGGCGGAGTGACACTGGCTCCGGGAAATGGAGAAACGTGCATCGCAATCAATGTGCCTCTTGGCGTAGGGGTGAAGTACAAAATACGGAATCGCTGGAATTTGGGATTGGAATATTCGGTACATAAATTGTTCAGCGATTCATTTGACGCTCCGGATAAAAGCGGCTTTCATCTGGATAATGTTTATGGAGTAAAAAACGGATTATTTAAAAACAAAGATTGGTATAACACATTATTCTTTTCTGTTACTTGGGAATTTGGGTTAAGAGACGGAAGATGTGCCACAAACTAATGGAGAAGCAAATTGATTTAACAAAACTTCCCGGACACATTGCCATCATTATGGATGGGAACGGTCGCTGGGCGAAGCAAAAGGGGATGGATCGGTATGCGGGACATCAAGAAGGGGTTGTATCGGTACGATCCGTGATAGAAGCAGCCGGTAAATTGGGTATAAAATACCTGACGCTCTATACTTTTTCTACGGAAAACTGGAATCGCCCGAAAGAAGAAGTGGATGCGCTGATGGCTTTGATGGTGACGGTTATCCAAAAAGAAGCTGCCGACTTGATGACCAATAATGTTCGTTTGCTGGTGATCGGCGATCTCGAACGTTTGCCCGAATCAACTCGCGCCCAAGTGAAAGCGTTAATCGAAGAATCCGGTAAAAATACAGGCCTCACCGCTATATTGGCGCTCAGTTATTCTTCCCGTTGGGAAATAGCGGAAGCCGCAAAACAAATTGCAACCAAGGTAAAAGAAGGTGCAATGGAAATCGCGGATATTACCGAAAATACGATTTCCGAACATTTAGCAACTAAAAACATACCGGATCCCGATTTATTAATCAGAACAGGAGGCGAATACCGCATCAGCAATTTTTTGATGTGGCAATTGTCGTATGCCGAACTGTATTTTACGGATACTTATTGGCCCGAATTTAGAGAAAAAAACCTGCATGAAGCCATTTTGGATTATCAAAAGAGAGAAAGACGTTTCGGTAAAACAGGCGATCAGGTAAAAACTCAATCATAGCAATACAGAAATTTATATGTATAAAAAAATTCTACTTACCTATCTTGGCGCCGTTTTCGCAACTTGTTTGTGTGCACAGGATATACAGCAAGAACCGCAAACCGTCGCAGAAACGACCGATACGGTTTCGCTTCCCGTTAAAGAAGAAATTACCGAACTTCCCGTAATTTCTTATTCGCTCACCGGCAGCAAGAAATATTATACCATAGGCGGCATTACGATTTCGGGAGTCGAAAGTTATGGATACGAAGACTTTGTATTAATCGGAATTTCCGGCCTTTCGATCGGAGACAAAGTAACTATTCCCGGCGACGAAATCACGACGGCGGTAAAACATTTTTGGAAACACGGCTTGTTTTCCGACGTTAAAATTCAGGCAACCAAATTGACAAAAGACAGCGTTTGGCTGCATATCGCTCTAAAACCCAATCCGATTATTTCGACGATTAACATTACCGGAGTAAAAAAAGGCGAACGGGAAGATTTGGAGAAAAAAATCGGCATGGCCAAAGGGTCTCAATTAACTCCCAACCTGATCAACCGCGCCGGAAAACGGGTTAAAGAGTATTTTGATGAAAAGGGATTCAGCAATGCCCGGGTAAGAATCTTGCAAAAAGACGATGTGAACAACGACGGGCGTGTCATTCTGGATATTACGGTCGATAAACAGGAAAAAACCAAAATCAAAAACATCTTTATTACCGGTAACGAAAATATTTCCGATTATAACCTCAAAGTGACTATGAAGAAAACCAACGAAGGTTTCAGTCTGAGAAAACGATTCAAATTAAGTTTCAGGGAAATGTTCAGTACCAAAAAGTTTGTAAAGGAAGAATACGAAAATGATTTAAATAATATCCTGACCAAATACAACGAAAAAGGCTACCGCGACGCTATCATCCTTTCCGACAGTGTTGAATATGTGGACGATAAACATGTTAATATACACATCAATCTGGATGAAGGCGCTCAGTATTTCATCCGGAATATTAAATGGGTGGGAAATACCATCTATCCTTCCGAGTATCTGGAGTCTATTTTAAATATGAAGCCGGGGGATATTTACAACCAAAAGAAATTAAATGAACGCCTGAACACGGACGAAGACGCGGTTAGTAATGTCTATTATAACCGCGGATATATTTTTTCCTATATGATTCCGGTGGAAACTTATGTACAAAACGATTCCGTCGATATTGAAATGCGAATTTCCGAAGGTATTCAAGCAACCATCAACCGAGTGATAATCAATGGAAACGACCGTTTGTACGAAGATATTATCCGCCGGGAATTAATGACTAAACCCGGACAATTATTCAGCAAAGAAGTCTTGATGCGTTCGGCGCGCGAAATCGCCCAAATGGGACATTTTGATCCGGAAACAATGGATATTCAACCTATTCCCGACAGAGAAGCCGGTACCGTCGATATCCAATACAACCTGACGTCCAAAGCCAATGATCAGGTAGAATTTTCGGCCGGCTGGGGACAAACAGGTTTGCTGGGTCGTTTGAGTTTCAAATTCACAAACTTTTCGTTCAACAACCTGCTTCATCCAAGCACTTACAAGGGAATTATTCCGCAGGGCGAAGGGCAGACGCTTACGGTCAGCGGTCAAACCAATGGCCGTTATTACCAGTCTTACAGTATTTCATTCATGGATCCGTGGTTCGGTGGAAAACGCCCGAATACCTTTTCCGTGGGCGCTTACTACATGGTTCAAACCGGAGTGGAAAGCCGGTATTACAATAATTATTATAATATGTATAATTATTATGGCAATTATGGTTATAGCGATCCTTCCGCTTATGTTACTTACGACGAAAACCAGTACCTCCGTTTGTTCGGCGTATCGGTAAGTTATGGAAAGCGTTTGAAATGGCCGGATGACTATTTCTCCTTTATGACCGAATTGTCGTACCAGAAATATTGGCTGAACAATTGGAATTATTTCATTATTCAAAACGGAAACTGTAATAATATTTCTTTGGGGTTGACCTTGTCGCGCAATTCAATCGACAATCCGCTGTACACCCGCGAAGGATCGCAATTCACTGCATCCGTTAATTTTACGCCTCCTTATTCTCTGTTAGACAGTAAAGATTATGCTACGCTCAGCGATTCGGATCCGGAAAAAAACGAATGGATCGAATACCATAAATGGAAATTCAAAGGGAAAATTTTTATTCCTTTGGCCAACAGGGAAAAAGTAAGCCGGACGCCGGTACTCATGAGCCGCATCGAATACGGATTTGTGGGTTCATACAATAAAAACAAACGTTCGCCTTTCGAAACATTCTATGTCGGCGGCGATGGCATGACCGGTTATTCGGGTATGTACGCTACCGAAACCATTGGTTTGCGCGGATACGAAAACGGCTCTTTAACCCCTTATGGAAGCGAAGGTTATGCCTATTCCCGGTTGTCTATGGAGTTGCGTTATCCTTTTATGCTGGAGCAAACCGCCACTATTTACGGACTGGCGTTTATTGAAGCCGGTAATGCCTGGAGCCACGTGAAATCTTTCAATCCTTTCGATTTGAAACGTTCGGCCGGATTCGGCGCCCGTATTTTCTTGCCGATGATTGGTTTGATGGGTTTGGATTGGGCTTACGGTTTCGACCGGGCTACACCCTCAAGCACAAGATCGGGCGGCCAGTTACACTTTATCATAGGACAGGAATTTTAACTAATTAAAAGTATATTTATCATGAAAAAAATAGTTGTATTGAGTTTTTTAATGACATTGGGCATGTTGAGCGCCCGGAATGTACAAGCACAGAAATTTGCATTGATTGATATGGAATATATCCTGAAAAATATTCCGGCTTATGAAATGGCAAACGAACAATTGAACACGCTTTCAAAAAAATGGCAAACCGAAGTGGAAACCGTTCAGACGGAAGCGCAGAATATGTATAAAACGTATCAGGCCGATTTGGTCTTCCTTTCCCCTGAAATGAAAACCAAAAGGGAAGCCGAAATCGTGGCGAAAGAACAGGAAGCACAGGAATTGAAACGCAAGTATTTCGGTACGGACGGCGAATTGTATAAAAAACGCGAAACGCTGATCAAACCTATTCAGGATGAGATATACAACGCTATTAAAGAAATATCCGAAGCTCAAGGCTATACGATGGTCGTCGACCGCGCTTCGGCCATGAGTATCATTTACGCTTCTCCGAGAATCGACATCAGCAATTTGATTTTAAGTAAGCTGGGATATTCAAAATAATTACGTACCTTTGCACCTCAAAAACAATCTATCAACTTATAATTAAAAAGACTCATGTTAAAAAAATTTGTATTGTTTACACTTCTGCTTATTCCGGCAGGAATTGTCGCACAAGAAGTTAAAATTGCTTATTTGAATTCGGCGGATATAATCACGGCTATGCCGGAATATACCCAAATGCAGGATTCGTTACAAAAATCTCAAACCGCTGTTGCCGAAGAGTTAAAAATCATGGAAGATGAATACGGCAGAAAATACAGCGCCTTGATGAGTGAATCGGAAACTCTGGCAGATCCTATCAAAACCAGAAGGTTACAGGAAATTCAAGACATTGAACAACGGGCGCAGAATTTTCAGCAAGAGTCCCAGCAACGGTTGCGGCAATTGCAGGAAGCGTTATTTGCACCGATTCAACAAAAGGTGAAAACCGCTATTGAGGCTGTCGGGGGCGAAAACAATTTCACTTACGTTTTGGAAGCCGGAACGCTTTTGTATATCAATCCTCAAACCGGCGTCGACGCTACCGGATTGGTGAAAAAGAAATTAGGAATTAATTAATTAAAAATTAGGAATTAGGAATTAAGAATTGAGGCTATCTCAAAAGCTTGTCATCCCGCGCTTGACGCGGGATTCCTTATAAAGTATGCATTGGTTTTCAGGGGATTGCAGGTCAAGCCCGCAATGACAAATATTTAATTCCTAATTCTTAATTCCTAAATTCTATGTCTTCTCCTCTGGGCATATTCGATTCCGGTTATGGCGGTCTTACTATTCTGGACGAAATCCGCCGCCGATTACCTGAATATGATTATTTATATCTGGGCGATAATGCTCGAACACCTTACGGAACCCGTTCTTTTGAGGTCG
This sequence comes from Dysgonamonadaceae bacterium, assembly GCA_031276105.1. Taxonomy (GTDB): domain Bacteria; phylum Bacteroidota; class Bacteroidia; order Bacteroidales; family Azobacteroidaceae; genus Azobacteroides. The sequence continues at coordinate 1,936 of JAISNS010000239.1, read as the reverse complement.
TTTACGAATATACCCGCCAAGCCGTACTAAAACTTTTCGAAGCAGGGTGTCCGTTAATCATTTTAGCTTGCAACACAGCCTCCGCGAAAGCTTTGCGTACAATACAACAAAAAGATCTTCCCCTGATTGATTCACAAAAGCGGGTTTTGGGCGTTATCCGTCCTACCGTCGAAAGCATCGGTGCATTGACTCATACCCGGCACGTAGGCATATTGGGAACTCCCGGAACCATTTCGTCGGGTTCCTATCCGTTGGAAATACAAAAATTATTCCCCGATATTACAGTTATCGGCGAAGCCTGCCCGCTTTGGGTACCGCTGGTAGAAAACGGCGAACACGACAAAGCAGGCGCCGATTATTTTGTCCGGCAACATTTGGATGCTATTCTGGAAAAAGACCCCGCTATTGATACTCTTATTCTGGGATGTACGCACTATCCATTATTAATCGATAAAATAAAAAAATACTTGCCGGCTCGTATCCATGTTGTTTCCCAAGGGAAATACGTAGCGGCAAGTTTGGCGGATTACCTTTCTCGCCATCCGGAAATAAAGCAACGTTGCTCTACCGGTGGCTCCTGCCGTTTCCTGACGACCGAATCGGAAGATAAGTTTGCAACGATGGCTTCCGTATTTTTGCAGGGAAGCCTCCGGGTGGAGCGAATCAATTGGGAATGAAATGCTGTCTTCCGAAGTCAAACGGTTTATCAGAGAACATCTTGATGACGACGTCCGCCTGCTGGCGCTTCGTGCTGCCTCTTTCCCGCACCCGGAAATTGATTTTCACTTCTTACTTAATCAAATAGCCGGAAGGCAACAAATTAAAAACAAGATACCGTCGTGGTATCCTTTCGACGATATTGTTTATCCGCCCCGCTTGGCGCTGGAACAATGTTCTTCCGAAGCGACTGCCCGCTATAAAGCCTCTCTCTTATCCGGCGATTCGTTTGTGGACTTAACCGGAGGCTGGGGCGTGGATACGGCTTTTATTGCGCCCCACTTTGTTCGTGCCGCGTATGTGGAAAAACAGGCAGGATTGTCGGAGATAGCTGCGCATAATTTTTCCGTATTGGGATTGAAACACATAACGGTCGATACTGCCGACGGCGTCGATTATTTGCGAAAAATGCACCCGGTAGATTGCATCTATTTAGACCCGTCGCGCCGCTCGGTTTCCGGACGTAAGGTGACGCTTATTGAAGACTGTGAACCGGATTTGACACGCATACAGGGTTATGTGCCGGAAAAATCCCGCCGGGCGCTGGTTAAGTTATCGCCCATGTTGGATATTCGCTCTGCTTTGCAAACCCTGAAAAAAGTGCAGGCCGTTCACGTCGTTGCTCATAAAAATGAGTGCAAGGAACTGCTCTTTTTACTCGATCGCAAATTTGAAGGCGAACCGCTTATCACTTGTGTGGATTTGAAATCCGGCGCTGAAAACCTGACGCTTACATTTAATTTTACGGAAGAGCGGGAAGCGACTGTCGTTTATACGGATAGCGTCGGCGAATACCTTTACGAACCGAATGTATCGCTATTGAAAGCCGGTTTTTATAAGACTGTCGCTCTTCGTTACCGCTTATCCAAACTGCACCCCGACAGTCATTTATATACTTCCAATGAATGGGCGCCTCATTTTCCCGGACGGATTTTCCGGGTGGAATCCGTATTTTCGCTGAATAAAAGAGAATGTAAAATCCCGCTTGCCGGAACAGACCGGGCAAATATCAGCGTTCGGAATTTCCCGCTTACTGTTGCGGAATTGCGGAAAAAACTCAAATTGCAGGAAGGCGGATCGATTTACCTGTTCGCAACAACATTAGCTTCCGGCAAACGGATAATCATCAAAGGAGAGAGTGGTAAGTTATAAATTATGGAACGCGGATGACACGGATTAAGCGGATGGGCGCGGATTTTTATAACAAGGGGTTGCAACC
>JAISNS010000199.1 GCA_031276105.1 Dysgonamonadaceae bacterium | reverse complement strand
GGAAATGGATTATCGAATGGAGGCGGAGATGGCGGAGCTATCCGCTATCCCGGCGGAGTGGGTCAAGGTACATCTACCAGATGTCCATTTAACAATGTTTTGTATGCCGGTGGCGGCGGAGGTCTTGGAAGCGGAAACTGGAATGGCGGCATCGGTGGCGCAGGCGGTGGCGGCGCTGCTAATGGGCCTAACCCCGGCGTGTATGATGAAAATCGTGATATTATTGGAGGCCACGGATCTGCAAATACCGGCGGCGGTGGTGGCGGCGGAAATGTAACCGGCGGAAACGGTGGAAGCGGAATTATTATTATACGCTACCTGAAATACGACTAAACGCCAGCCTCCACACGTTAAAACGCGCGGAAAAGCTCTAATGGAAATGAAGAAAGCGGTTATACGCCGTTTTATCCTCACTCATAATGATTTTCACAAAATAAATACCCGACTGCATGCCGTGCGGCTGGCCGTGGTCGCAGAGAAGGCATTGCCCGTCCTTGCCCGGCAGTTATCTTCCCGGAAAGTAACGTCCAAATGCCGGTGTAAATGATTTTCAATACCTCAGTGCCCTCTGACCGTTGCGTTAAAATAAGCGGACGATAAACCTTCTTCATCGCTGATGTAGTAGCGTGTTTCTTCTATCTCCCTGAGTTTTTTCCCGTCCAAACAAATTTGTTTTTCCGACAATAAGCCGACCCGGAGGTTACCTGAATATCGAAATCGTCGGCGGAATTAGCGACGGCGACAGGATTCTGAAGAAAAAAACGGGATGATTTTCCGGTGTTACCGTCGGCTTTACCTTTTCGGCAGATCAATTATAATTTCCGATCGCTTGAAAACCGTTAGCTGATTTTTTACCGCTTACACTTGTGAGTAAGGAAAATTTCATGTAAGTTTGTAGGAAATTTTCAATACATGGATAATTATATTGTATCAGCACGAAAATATCGTCCGGCCAATTTTCGTTCGGTAATCGGACAAAAGTCTTTAACGACAACATTAAAGAATGCCATTCTTAATAATAAATTGGCTCATGCCTATCTTTTTTGCGGTCCGCGAGGCGTAGGGAAAACAACTTGCGCCCGTATTTTTGCTAAATCAATTAACTGTTTCAACCCAACTCCGGAAGGCGAAGCCTGTAACGAATGTGAATCCTGCCGATCGTTCAATGAGAACCGGTCTTATAATATCCACGAATTAGACGCCGCTTCCAACAATGGGGTGGACGATATCCGACAGTTAACCGAGCAGGTGCGCATCCCGCCGCAAATCGGAAAATACAAAGTATATATTATTGATGAAGTACACATGTTGTCGACCGCCGCTTTCAATGCTTTCCTGAAAACATTGGAAGAGCCGCCCCGATACGCCATTTTTATTTTGGCTACGACAGAGAAACACAAATTACTTCCCACCATTTTGTCCCGTTGCCAGATATACGATTTCAACCGGATTCATATCAACGATATTGTGGAATACTTGGAATACGTGGCCGGCAAAGAAGGGGTAACCGTTGAACGGGAAGCGCTTAACGTTGTCGCTCAAAAAGCGGACGGCGGTATGCGCGACGCCTTGTCTATCTTTGATCAGGTTGTCAGTTTCGCACAGGGAAACGTAACTTACAAGTCGGTTATCGAAAACCTGAACGTCTTGGACTATGAATATTATTTCCGCTTAACCGAATATATTTTGCAAGGCCAAGTAGGAAATTGTCTTCTCCTGTTGAACGAGATATTAAGTAAAGGATTTGACGGACAACATATTATCACCGGATTAGCTTCTTTTTTCAGGGATGTATTGGTTTGCCGGGATCCGCAAACGATTATGCTGTTTGAAGTAGGAGACGCCGTGAAAGAAAAATACCTCCAAGTGGCGCAGTTGTGTCCGGATGTTTTTCTATACAAAGCCATTGACCTGAGCAATGAATGTGATTTGAATTACCGGATCAGCCGGAATAAGCGCCTGCTCATGGAACTGCTTCTTATCCGCTTGTGCCGCTTAAATCAATCTTCCGACCCGGAAGACGATAAAAAAAAAACAATAATTGATCCCATTGTCGATTCGCCGGCACCGGAAAAAACATCCGTAGCTACTTCTGTCCCAACCGACGAACCGAAAGCGGCGGCAGTTTCGTTACCGCAGGATATTTTACTCGGTTTACAAAAAGATGATACCAGCACGGGAAACGCAAAGATTAAACCGGTTAGCATCGGCGTAAAAAAAACCGGAAAAGAAGAATCGGAAAAAGAAGAAAAGAATCCACCCCGAGACGAAAACGTGGTGATGAACGACGCTTTTTCTCAGGAAGATTTGGTTAATGCCTGGAAAATGTATGCGGAAAAAGAAGATGATATTCATTTAAAAAACACGATGGTGAATTTTGCTCTGCGCCTGAAGGAAAACAATGTGATAGAAATAGGCGTTCCCAACCCCATCCAACAGGCAAAATTAAATGAAAAGGTAGCGGATTTGTATCATTTTTTATCTTCTCAACTGCGTAATTCTTCTATCCGGATAGAAATAAAAATTACGGAAGATGATTCACGGCCTCAACTTTTTACCGATCAGGAAAAATTCAAGGATATGGCAACAAGAAATTCAAATCTGGTCGCTTTAGTGGACGAATTTAACCTCCGGTTGGATTGAGAATGAGTAAACGAGTAAACAAGTAAACGAGTAAACGAGTAAACGAGTAACAACTGTCGTGCGCCTTGCACCCTTTACCTTGCACCTTTTTTATATTATACCAAGACCGGTTTTAGAATTCCCACCTTTTTGAACGTTTTTTCTATTTTTTCCAGCGCAAAATCCAGTTGATCAAAAGTATGGGTTGCCATCAAAGAGAAACGGATTAATGTATCGGCCGGCGCAACTGCCGGTGCGACTACCGGATTGACAAAAACGCCCTGCCTGAACAATTCGGTCGTAGCGTAAAATGTTTTATCATTATCGCGAATATACAGGGGGATAATAGGCGTGGAAGTATTTCCGATTTCGCATCCCATTTCCCGGAATCCGTTCAGGGCATAATGCGTTAAATCCCAGAGATGTTCGATACGTTCGGGTTCATTTATCATAATATCGAGAGCCGCATTAGCTGCTGCCGTAGCTGCCGGAGTATTGCTGGCGCTGAAAATATAAGGACGGGAATGATGCCTTATATAATTGATAATGGGGTCGGAAGATGCAATAAACCCGCCAATGGAGGCTAACGATTTACTGAAAGTTCCCATTATTAAATCAACATCCGGCAAAAGGCCGAAATGGTCGCAAACGCCTCGCCCTTGACGCCCGAATATGCCGATTCCATGCGCTTCATCGACCATGATATTGGCTCCGTATTGCCGGGCTAAGCGGACAATTTCGGGAAGATTGGCAATATCGCCTTCCATGCTGAAAACGCCGTCAACCACGATTAGTTTGACTTTATCGGGAGCGCATTTTTGCAATTGTTTTTCCAGCGAATCCATATCGTTATGCCGAAATTTCAATTTTTGCGAAAAAGAAAGCCGGTGCCCTTCAATAATAGACGCATGGTCTAATTCGTCCCAAAGAATATAATCCTCCCGACCGGTAAGACAAGATACAACGCCTAAATTAACCTGAAATCCGGTGGAATAGATGATTGCATCATCTTTGCCCATGAAAGCGGCTAATTTTTTTTCCAATTCAATGTGAATATCCAAAGTTCCATTGAGATAACGGCTTCCCGCCATACCGGTACCGTATTTTTTCGTAGCGGCAATCGCGGCCTCTTTTACTTTGGGGTGATTGGTTAATCCTAAATAAGCATTGGAACCAAACATCAGCACTTTTTTACCGTTAATCGTTACTTCTGTGTCCTGATCACTCTCTATTACTCTAAAATAAGGATAGATACCTGCGGCTTTTGCTTGTTGGGGAGCATCGTATTTGCTCACTTTTTCTGAAAGAAGATTCATAAATAATA
>JAISNS010000169.1 GCA_031276105.1 Dysgonamonadaceae bacterium | reverse complement strand
GTTTTCCACCCGGGTTATACAACGAAAAAAAGAGGCTGGGGATTAGGCCTGTCGCTCGTAAAACGAATCGTCGAATCCTTCCGGAAAGGAAAAATCTACGTGTATAAATCCGAATTAGGTAAAGGCACGACTTTCCGCATCGAACTCGAATCCAAAAATAAGAACTAAAAGTTCTCAAGTTTGTCATTGCGGGCTTGACCCCATAGCCGTCAGGTTAGCGAGTAAGAACCTCATTTTCACCTAATTTTATTTAACAAAACCACCCCAGTAGCATCGGATAATTATATCCCCCAACCGAACCTCATTACCTCGTTATAATAATAATGAGGTTAATGAGGTCGGGGAACATCTATTGCATCACTTGCTTGCTACTGAGGTTGTTTTGTTAAATAAAATTAGGTGAAAATGAGGTTCTTACTCGCTAACCTGACGGCTATGGGGTGAACCGTGCTTCGCGCAACTTTTAGTTTTTATCTTTTAGTTTTTAGTTCTTATTTTGTGAATTTAATTATGCCTCTGAAAAAACCGATGGATTCGCCGATGCCGACAAACGGATCTTTCATGCTTTTTTCGTGTTCCAAGCCGCAAACACCGCTGTAACCGACTTCCCGCAAGGCTTTGATAAATGCAGGAAAATCAATCACGCCCCGCCCGATTTCTACCGAATAACCGGCTTTGGTATTGCCGGTAACGTCTTTGATGTGAATATCAAATACACGCGTGTGGTATTTTTTCAAGTCGGCTACCGGATCTTTCCCGTTGCGGGTATCGTGACCGATGTCCAGACACATTCCTATCCGCGGATCCAAATCTTTCGTGTGATTCCAAACATCGTCGGCGTCGGGATACAGCTTAATATCCGGCCCGTGCAAATGAATCGCATACCTGAAATCGTATTCTTTTACTTTTTCATTCACATAGGGAAGCAGTTCGAGGTTAGGCACTCCGACGATCAACTTCACCCCTACCCTTTTTGCATAAGCAAAAGCATTATCAATTTCCGCTTTGCTCCGCATATAAATCGGGCCTACGGCATATCCGGTTACGCCTTTGGCCGCCAACTTCGCATGAAAAGCGGCAATCTGTTCGGCGGTACTGTTCAACGGTAAATGGAAATCTTTGATACAAAGGTAATGTACATCGGTTTTTTGCAAGGTTTCCAAGGTTTTGTCGAGATCGAAATGGGCAAAGGTATAACCGGCCATCCCGATTTTGAACGTTTCGCCTGTTTCGGGCAATTGTTCATCGCTCAACTCCTTGATCTTAATGTTCTTGAAAAAAACTTCATCGCCATGATCCTGCAACAGGATATGACCCTGCGCGGCATTTCCGAAATCAGGCCAACCGGCATATTTGCTGTAAGCGACCAGCGCATTAAATTCTTGGGTATTGCGTACATATTCAATCAGTTTGACTCCGTTGAGGTAATGTTGCACCCGGTTTCCTTCAACAATGACGGTCGCCGTATTGAAACTGTTTTCGTCGAAACGGTAGGCTTTATCGCTCCGGTCGGGCGGAATCAAATCGTATAAGGAACCCAAAGTACGGTTGCCTTTCACGCCCAACTTGGCGTCGGGATGATGGTTGTCGTCCAACAACTGAAATTCGCAACCGATGGCCGAACCTTCGCCTTTGTTCAAGTCCGGATCGACGAAATATTTGATTCCGCTGTTCGCGCCTTTCGTGATTTTGAAATCGACTTTCAAGATAAAATTCTTGTATTTACGGGTTGTGACAATGTCGCCGCCGTTGGTCGATTCGGCGCCACTGCTTTTGTGTACGCGCAAAACGCCGTTTTCGACCGACCAGCCATGCGCCGGGAATGTCGCGATCTTGGCACCCCGCCAGCCGTCGGTGGTTTTTCCGTCCCACAATAATTTCCATCCTTCGCCGGTTTCCTGGGGAGTCAAGGTATTATCCTGCGTTTTTGCATTTTGCGCCGGTCCGAAGAGGGCGATTATCGCTAATACTATCCAATTTTTCTTCATCCTGTTTTTCATTAAATTTTTTTATAATAGTCTTCCCATCCTTTGCGCGGCGGTTGCTGGGTCAGCATCGCGTTTGCGAAAGCATTGTTTGTCACCTGTTTTGTATTCCGGTCAAATTCGATTTTCGTATTCAGCCTTTGCGCCATCACGCCAAGCGAAAATACCTGACTCAAAGGGCCGTGTATTTCGAAAGGTGAGCGGGTTTTTTCTTCGCCCAGACAGGCCAGTAAGAAATTAGCGAAATGGTTGGAAGGACTTTTGGGGACTTCCGGTAATTTCGATTTCATCGCTTTCGCTTTTTCTTCCGGAATAATCGAGAGTGTGCTTCCGTGTGAACTTCCTTTGAAAATCAAATCTTTACTGTAAATAATCTTGCCGGGATTCAACTTGGCGGGTTGCAAAGTCCAGCCGGCTACCGGCGGGACGTTCGGGTCTATTTCGGATACGCCGTAACCTTCCGGAACTGCCGGAATATTATGAACGCCGTCATACCACGTTATATCGAGGGCCGGCATATTTTTTCTTTTCGGGAAACGGAAAAGAATCGTAGAAGCTTTCGGATAGAAATAATCGTTGTGGGCTTCCAGTTTCAATGGATTGACTTCATAGGGTAAACCTAATTCGAGAAATTCGTGGATGGTATCCAGGATATGCGCTCCCCAATCGCCTAAAGCGCCCATTCCGAAATCGTACCAGCAGCGCCAGTCGCCGTAATGGTATTTTTTGTTATACTCGTGGTAAGGGATGGCCGACAGCCAGGTATCCCAATCCAGCGTAGGCGGTATGGGTTCAGCTTCGGGGTATTTGTAGATGTTTGCGTCCCACGAATGCCAGCGCCGTTCGGAATTCATGTGAGCGGTCACTTGGGTTACATCTTTGATAATTCCCGCTTCTTTCCATGCTTTGAACTGGAAATAATTGGCTTCCGAGTGGCCTTGATTTCCTACTTGCGTTACCACCTTTTTGTGTTGTTTAGCGGCTTCAATCATCAATTCGGCTTCGTAGAAGGTGCGTGCCATCGGCTTTTCCACATAGATGTGTTTTCCTAAGGCAATGGAGAGCATACAAACCGGGAAATGGGCATGATCGGGGATCGCGGCCACTACGGCATCAATTTCATTGCCCATCTTGTCGAACATTAGTCTGAAATCTTTAAATTGTTTTGCACCCGGAAATTGGTTCAGGATGGCTTGGGTATGCGGCGCGCCCAAATCGACGTCGCAAAGCGCCACGATGTTTGCCAGGCCGGTTTTATCAAATTCTTTGATAACATCCGCTCCCCGGTTTCCGATTCCTACACATGCCAGATTTACTTTGCGGTTAGCGCCTTTGATTTTTGCAGCATCAGCCGCCGTCATTGATTTTACGGCGTTCAATCCGCCGAGGGCAAGACCGGCTGTCGCCAATCCGCCTGTTCTTAAAAAAGCTCTTCGTGTAATCATGAATATTGTTTTTTAAATAAA
>JAISNS010000163.1 GCA_031276105.1 Dysgonamonadaceae bacterium | reverse complement strand
GCGGCGGCTTCGTCTTTCATTCGTTTGATTTCGGCGTCGCTCAGGCCGCTGGAGGCTTCGATGCGGATGCTTTGTTCTTTGCCGGTTGCTTTGTCTTTGGCAGAAACGTTGAGGATGCCATTGGCGTCGATGTCAAACGAGACTTCAATTTGGGGCACGCCGCGCGGGGCCGGCATGATGCCGTCTAAGTGGAAGCGGCCGATGGTTTTGTTGTCGCGTGCCAACGGACGTTCGCCTTGCAGGACGTGGATTTCGACCGAGGGTTGATTGTCGACGGCCGTCGTAAAGGTTTCCGATTTCTTGGTTGGGATGGTTGTGTTGGCTTCGATCAACTTAGTCATTACGCTGCCCATCGTTTCAATTCCCAGCGAAAGCGGGGTTACGTCTAAGAGCAATACATCTTTCACGTCGCCCGTGAGCACGGCGCCTTGGATGCCGGCGCCTATGGCGACGACTTCGTCGGGATTAACGCCTTTGGACGGTGTTTTGCCGAATATTTTTTCGACCAGCGCTTGAATGGCGGGGATGCGGGTAGAACCGCCGACTAAAATGACTTCGTCGATGTCGGCAGCTTTCAATCCGGCGTCTTTCAAGGCTTTTTCGCAGGGGGCAACGCAGGATTGAATCAGTCGGTCGGCCAACTGTTCAAACTTGGCGCGGGTCAGGGTGGTGACCAAGTGTTTGGGCATCCCGTCGACCGGCATGATGTAGGGCAAGTTGATTTCGGTGGAGGTAGAACTCGACAGTTCGATTTTGGCCTTTTCCGCAGCTTCTTTCAGTCGTTGCAGGGCCATGGCGTCTTTGCGTAGATCGAGGCCTTCGTTGCGCAAAAACTCTTCGGCCAGCCAGTCGATGATGACGTGGTCGAAGTCGTCGCCGCCCAAATGGGTGTCGCCATTGGTTGATTTGACTTCAAACACGCCGTCGCCCAATTCTAAAATAGATATATCGAAAGTGCCGCCACCGAGATCGAAGACGGCGATTTTCATGTCTTTGTTTGCTTTGTCTAAGCCGTAGGCCAAGGCGGCTGCCGTCGGTTCGTTGATGATACGGGCAACTTTCAGTCCTGCAATTTCTCCTGCTTCTTTCGTGGCTTGCCGTTGCGAGTCGTTGAAATAAGCGGGAACGGTGATGACTGCTTCGGTCACTTCGACGCCCAAGTAGTCTTCGGCGGTTTTCTTCATTTTCTGGAGCGTCATAGCCGATATTTCCTGCGGGGAATACATCCGTCCGTCGATGTCAACTCGGGGTGTGTTGTTATCGCCCCGAACAACTTTGTAGGGGATGCGGGCAATTTCGTCGCTCACTTGGTTGTATGTTTCGCCCATAAACCGTTTGATAGAGAATATCGTACGGGTGGGGTTTGTGATGGCTTGCCGTTTGGCTGGGTCGCCCACCTTGCGTTCGCCGTTGTCTAAGAATGCCACGATGGAGGGCGTGGTCATTTTTCCTTCGCTGTTAGGGATTACCACCGGTTTGCTTCCTTCCATGACGGCTACGCACGAGTTTGTTGTTCCCAAATCAATTCCAATTATTTTTCCCATGATTGTAAATGTTTATTATTTATATTTATTTGTTGTTTCTTTATATAATTCGCTATGAAGTTAACAAAACGTATGCCACAATTGGAAAGATGACAAACTGGCAGAAATTAATAAGTAAGCGAGTGAACGAATTTTTGATACTTCCGGTTTTTCTGTCTTAATAATATCGTTTTTTTTATTATCTTTGTGCTTCATATTTTAACAGATAATATCTGAGAATATTTTTATACGAGCAAATTTTGGAAAAAGGTAACAGGGATAGTTTGAATATGAGTTTTAAATACAATAAATTAATGAAAAATTTCTCAAAAAGAATAATGCAAAAAAAAATGCGGCAAAGAATACTTATTCCAACTTTATTTCGTATCACTTAATTAAACAATATCTTAAACGATTTATCAAATTCTACATTAAAATTATATTGACTAACCTTTCTATATCCTCTTATAGCTAAAGCTTTTCTATATTTTTCATCCATGAGCATTTTCATGGCATCTAATAATTCCTGTTTGCTCATCGGATCAAAAAATATACATTCTTCATTTCCCAATATTTCATGCAGACCGCTATTATTTGTCATGATGACGGCTTTTCCGGCACTCATAGCTTCTAATGCAACCAGTCCCCAAGATTCAATTAGCGAAGGAAGAACAAAAACATCAATATTTTCATAAAAAGGAGATACGTCTGATACATATCCTATCATTTTTATGGAAGATTCCAAAGAATATCTTTTAATAAGTTCTTTTAATTTGTATTCATCGGTACCTGTACCTCCAATTATTAATTTAATATTGCTATGTGTGTATCTTAACTCATGAAATGCATTTACTAATAAAACGATATTTTTTTCTTTAAGAATACTCCCTAAATATCCGAAAACAACATCGCCATGGGAAGGGTTATCGGTAATATTTATTTCTTTTATAGTGTTATATATAATTTTACTATTAGAAAAAGATTTAGGTAATTTTGTTTGCCAACCTATTTTTTGACTTTCAGAAATAAATATCACCGTATTCTTTTTATATCTAAGAAAAATCAGGTATAAAATATTCAAGTATTTTGTCCATCCATATCCATAAATGGTTTCATGAAAATGCCAAATATGAGGTTTTCGGGTTAAAATAGCGACCATTATACCGATGCAATTAATAGAAGTGTTTGAATATATGATATCTATTCGTTCTTTTTTTACGCGATACACTAATGTTAGTACAGCATATAAGTTAAAAAATAATACAATTATCGAACGAAGGAAAGAACCACCCCAGCATTTGTAAGGTAAACTAAAGCATTGTGTAATACCCAAATCATATAACTTTTTCTTAAATAGAGAACTTTCTTTCCCTGTAGGTTCCACAATAAATGCTTTTTTTTCATTACCACCTACAAAAACGTTATTTATGATTTGAAGCATTATTGTTTCAGCTCCAGCGACATTTCTTGAATGATTTATAAACAATACTTTCTTCATTTTTGCATGTTTAAAACTTTTTTAATGTATATTTTTTGCATAAGTAAATGTCAATAAATAAATTACTTAAAATATTTTATTTTAATAATATACTATCAATTTTTCTAAAGAACATATCTTTACGAGGATTCAAAGTTAAGTAATTTTCTTGCTCTTCGATTGATTTTGTACTGGAAATTTATTATATCACTATCATTGTATTTTGTAAAATGTTCTTTTTTAGGGATATATTGTCTTATGATCCCATTTGTATATTCGTTCAAACCTCTTTCCCATGACGGATAAGAATGAGCGAAGAAAAAGATTGAACTTACGACTTATTTTGAGTTTTACATTTTTAATTGTCATGTCTAAATCATTGATTATGCTAATGTTGAAACTATTTATAAGAAAAATTTACAAAAATGTTTGTGTTGTTAAAAAAAAACAATAATTTTGCGGCGGGAAAAAGAAAAACGTTTCTGCAAGAAAGGAATTTTAGCGCTTTTCCCGAAAAGAAAATAGTATGGGAAATTTGTTTAGCAAACTCCTGTTTTTCAGAAATTACGACAAGGATGTAACAGGAATTTCTACTCTCGTATTGTCTAAAATAACCTCTGTTACAATTTTACAATACCTGAATAATAATGAACGACAAATCCTTCGATTATATAAATATGCGCTAATATTAAATTTTGGTGAAATTATTTTTAAAGGGGCTGTGATTATCGGAGCGGTTATTATAGATAATTTCGGACAAATTATTTTTGAAGGAGAAACATTAGCCGGAGAAGGCACAACTTTTATAATTAGAAAACGGTTATATATTGGAAAATATGCCCGTATCGGGTTTCAGTCTTTTTTCATAGATAACGATGCTCATTATTATGACAAATATTCAAAACGGAGGAGTAAAAAATAATCGGAAAGAAATTATTATAAATAAATGCAATATACAGTGTTATTGGAGAAAAGCAGTAACAAACTATATGTATGATAGATATGAAAGAGTATAATTACTTAATCGTTGGCACCGGTCTTTACGGCGCAACCGTTGCGTATAAGGCTAAACAGCAGGGCAAAAAATGTTTGGTAATAGACAAACGTCCGCATTTGGGAGGAAACGTTTACTGTGAAAACATAGAAGGAATTAACGTTCACCAATACGGTGCGCACATATTTCATACCTCCAATAAAGAGGTTTGGAACTTTGTCAACGCCATCGTAGAATTTAACCGTTATACTAATTCACCCATAGCCAATTATAAAGGAAAATTGTATAACCTTCCTTTTAACATGAACACTTTTTATGCCCTCTGGGGAGTGAAAACGCCCGAAGAAGCACAAGCAATAATTGAAAAACAAAAGCAGGAAGCCGGAATCACCGACCCGAAAAA
>JAISNS010000068.1 GCA_031276105.1 Dysgonamonadaceae bacterium | reverse complement strand
GCCAAACAGGGAATGCCGTTGCGTATTGCAGTCGGTTCGGAAGTCAACCTGCATCTGAACCCGCAAACGACAAGCCGCACCATCCTCGGCGCAAACGAACAGGTATGGCGTTATGCCGTCCGCTCGGAAGGCGCTAAAGGGCTGATTGTTACGTTCGACGAACTCTACATTCCCGAAGGCGACGAACTGTATGTTTATACGAAAGACCGGAAACAAATAAACGTTTTCACATCCGCGACCAATCCTTCGGGCGGCGCGTATGCAACCGACGCTTTGGCAGGCAATGAAATCATTTTTGAATATGTACCGGCTTCCTCGCTCGACAAACAGGCCCGTATCCATATATCCGGTATCGCTTATGTCTATAAATCAATGGAAAAGGTATTGGCCGACGACCTTTCCTGCTATATCAATACCAATTGTTCGGAAGCCGACGCATGGCAATTGCAAAAGAATGGCGTTGTACGGCTGTTGATACCGATGGGTTACAGTTGGGGCTATTGTTCCGGATCGTTGATAAACAATGTCAGGGAAGACAGAACTCCCTATATCTTAACGGCTAATCATTGCGTAGAAGGAAATAACGGTCAGGTTTTTTCTACCTTGAAATTTGAATTTTTCATGGAAACAGCCAGCACAGATTGCCATATACAGACCTCAAGCAGTTCTTCCGCGAAAACCCTAACCGGCGGAACGCTCATCGCTACGACTCCCATGCACGGCTCTTCCGACGGAACTTTATTGAGGATAAACACCCCGATTCCCGATGATTGGGAAGTCTATTACAACGGGTGGGACGCCCGGGAAATAGCTGCGACAAGCGGCGTAAGTATCCATCATCCCAATGCTTACGTAAAAAAAATATCTACTTTCAACAATCCGCTGGTTTCGACCGGAAACGTCAGTATGGGCGGATGGCCGCCGGCAATTACCGGCCCGAATGCGCATTGGGAAGTTTTTTGGTCGCCTACGGAAAACGGCTACAGCGTTACTTACGGAGGGTCTTCCGGCTCGCCGATTTTCAATCAGGACGGTCTGATTGTCGGTACGCTAACCGGAGGAGGCTCTTATTGCGAAACTCCCGATGAACCGGATTATTACGGTAAGTTTTCTTATCATTGGGACAAACACAGCAATTCGCAACAACATTTCAAAAATTATCTGGATCCCGATAATACCGGTACGTTGACGCTGGAAGGATACGATCCGCATGGGCTTGTGTTGACCGGCGAACCGGTAGCTGTTGATGCAACGGAAATAACGCCCGTGGGTTTTACGGCCAATTGGAGTGCCTTTGAAAATGCAACCAAATACTATTTAGACGTTTACCGGAAAGACGGAAATGATACGATTGAATACCTTACGGGCTTTGAAGCAAAAGATGTCGGCGATACATTATCCTGTGCAGTTACCGGATTGGATCACGCAAGCCAATACTATTATCAGGTAAAAGCCGGTTACCGTTCGCAAATTACCGGGCCGTCGAATGAGATAAGCGTCACAACCGAACCGCCAACGTTTGAGTATTTTTATCCGGTTGCTACTGAGGCTTCCGGTGTGAGCGACGCTTCGTTTACGGCGAATTGGGAGGAACTTCCGGAGGCTACTTCCTACTTGTTGAATGTTTACCAAAAAATAGCGGCAACCGATTCTACCGAAACCGTCGATTTTGCCGATCGGAAATTGGCCATCGGTTGGAAGAAAAACAGTATATCGTATTATTCTCAGGGCGGACACTTCGGTCAACTGGCGCCGGCTTTGCAGTTAGCATCCAACGGATATGTCGAATCGCCGGAATATTACGAAGCCGTGAAAGCGATTTCTTTTTGGTATCGTGGAATTTCGACAAGCCCGTCAAATTCCTTGATTGTGTTGGGATACAACCGTGACAACTGGGTTGAAATAAAACGCTTTTCGCCATTGAGCAATAAGGAGGAAGGAGAAATCGTATCCATTCCTTTTGAAGAAATTCCACAGGGGACGATTGCCGTAAAAATACTTCACGAGCGGACGAACGGCTATGTTTCTATCGACGATATAAGAATTGATTACGGTACATTTGCCTATACGGATTATGTCCAAGATTTTGACGGGTTAGATGTTGAAAATGTTACATCCAAAGTAATCGGCGACTTGAATGAAGATTCGGAATACTATTATTCGATAGTCGGTTTTAATGGAGAAAAATATTCCCGTCCGTCTAATGAAATTGTGGTGAAAACGGATACGTTGACTACTACGGATATTCATCTTCCCCAAAACGAGAGTAAAACAATGATTCACGCAGATGACGAATATATTTACATTCATTCGGAAGAATCCGGTAATATTCTTATTTACAACGTAGTAGGACGGTTGATAGCGACAAGTTCCGTGCTGCTTCCTGATACCCGAATTTCACGGAAAGGACTTCCTGCCGGCGTTTATTTTGTTAAGACAAGAAACGAAGTTGCTAAAATTCGTTTATGAATTATGAATTATGAGTGGCGCGAAGCAAGCAATCGTGCTTTGCGCCACTCAATTTCTCCGGCTGTTTCGAGGCCGACCACCATTGCTATTATAACTGCTTGATTTGCTCCGGGGTAAAGCCGGTCGCTTCGGCAATATCGGCTATGGGGAAATTCATCTTCCGCAAATTCCGGGCAATTTCAACCATGCCTTCTATTTTACCCTTTTGCAGACCTTTTCGCAGGCCGTCTTCCAATCCTTCTTCTCTGCCTCTTTTCCAGCCTTCTTGCAGGCCTTCTTGCAGGCTGCACTCTGCAATCAGTTCAACGGTGTCGTATTGCTCCGAACTCCGTCGGTACGCTCTGTAGGCGTCCAATTCGCTTGTTGTAAATCTGTTCATGTCTGTTAATTCAAATAAAAAATCAAAAATATCTCCCTTTAACTGTGTCGGACGTTCCCGCATTTTCGGTAAATTACGGAAACAATATACCCACAAATCCAATATGCCGTCACATTCTTCTATCGTTTTGCGAAACTTCGGTAACTCTATCGTAATGAAATTAAGCGTTGAACTGATCTTTGTGAACTTCTTTTCATTTATCAGGGAATAGCGGTTGAGGTAATATTCGCTGTCCCTGTCGTGAATAAAGTCCAGTATACCGATATGATAAACCGGCTTCAGCGCGTAATTCCATTTGCCTTTCTTCGCTTGGGCCTGAATGGGAAATGTAACATAGTACAAACTCCGATCCATGAAATGAAGCTGTTTGCCTATTTGCATTTCGATGATTAGATACTCCTCTCGCTCATTTTTACAGTGAATGTCGTAAACCGCTCTCCGGTTTTCGTTTTTCTCGCCCAACTGCTCCGTTTGCAAATAATAAATGTCCTTAACCGTTTCCCTGTCGCCAAGAATAGCATTTAATAAACTTATCAACAAAATTTTACGCTCTTCGTTCGCAAATACGCGCTTGAAACCGAAATCGGTCAGGAGGTTTAAATAAAGAGCCTCTTCTACATTATTTTTCATAAATTATAAATTTTGGATGTTAATTGTTTT
>JAISNS010000367.1 GCA_031276105.1 Dysgonamonadaceae bacterium | reverse complement strand
GCTGGGCGAATTATGGGGATTGAATGTCGAAACGCTTGCCGAAAACTTATATACGGAATTGTCGGAAAAAGAAACGGAAAAATTGGATGAGCTAAATGCTTTCGACTTTGACTTTTGAGTGCGCACGAGTGTAATCGTGGGTTCAATAATCATTTGCAGAACGATGTATTAACTTATATAACTTGTCTGAAGGGCGGACTTTTTCCGGTGTTTTCATCGAGAAATGTTCGCCTTTAACGGTTTGTTTCACCGGCGTCAAGTTCACTCTAATCTCTTCGGCTTCCGCATACAAAGCGCCGGTAGTAGGCCCGGTAATCAATACTTTATCTCCGGCATTCAGGGATTGCGTTTCCATCAGAAATTCGGCTACGCCTGCCCTGGGGAAATATTTTACCGCTTTTCCGATATACACTTTTGTTTCCGTAGCCAGGTTTCCATACTTGTGCGTCCATTCACCCAAGCGTTGTCCCAGATAATATCCGTCCCAGAAACCGCGATTGAACACCGTTTCCAAGCGTTTGTCCCATGCCTGTATTTTTTCTGCTGAAAATGTACCTGCACAATAGGATTGAACGGCTTCCCGGTAACATTCGGTTACGGTTTTGACATATTCCGGTCCACGGGCGCGACCTTCGATCTTGAGGACTTCCACGCCGGCATCTAATATTTTGTTGAGAAAATGAATGGTTTTCAAGTCTTTGGGCGACATGATACAGGAATTGTCAATTTCCAGTTCAATGTTCGATTCTTTATCTTTGACGGTGTAAGAGCGGCGGCAGATTTGATTGCAAGCGCCCCGGTTGGCCGATGCATTCATCTCGTGCAAACTTAAATAACATTTTCCGGATACGGCCATGCACAGGGCGCCGTGGCAAAACATCTCCAAACGCACCAACTGTCCGGAAGGGCCTTTGATGGATCGTTCAACGATTTGCCGGTGTATTTCCTTCACCTGTTCCAAGTTTAATTCGCGCGCCAGCACCACTACATCGGCAAATTGGGCGTAAAATTGAAGCGATTCCGTATTGGTGATGTTTACCTGTGTTGAGAGATGTACTTTCATACCAATGCTGCGGGCATACATCATTGCCGCTACATCGGATGCTATAACGGCTGATATTTTCGCTTTTTGGGCTGCATCAATAATCGCGTGCATCGCTTCGGCGTCGCTATCGTAAATGATGGTATTGACCGTCAAATATGAATGGATATGATGCTTTCCGCAAATTTGAGCAATCCGGTACAAATCGTCAATCGTAAAATTATTGGCCGAACGCGAACGCATGTTCAACCCTTCGATCCCGAAATATACCGAACCGGCGCCCGCCCGTATCGCAGCTGCTAATGATTCGTATGAACCTGCCGGCGCCATTATTTCATATTTTTGAACTTCTTTCATGAAATGGAACTGTCGCATTGAAGCGACAAAAGTACATGAAATTATTGGATTTAGGAGGCGTTTACCCTGAATATAAATACCATGTATTGCGTGATAGCCTTATTTATTCTATTTTTGCAGCATAAAAACAAACAGGGCGACAATGCCGGAAAAGAATATTTCATAATTATATAAATGGCTTTAATAAAATCAGTAAGAGGATTCTCGCCTCACATAGGCGAAAATGTTTATTTAGCAGATAATGCGACCATTATCGGAGATGTAGTGATCGGCGACGATTGCAGCATTTGGTTTAATACGGTTTTGCGGGGCGACGTCAATTCGATCCGAATCGGCAACCGGGTGAATATTCAAGACGGAACGGTAGTTCATACCTTGTACGAGAAGTCAATAGCCGAAATCGGAAACGATGTGAGCATTGGCCATAATGTGACCATTCATGGAGCGAAGATTGAAGACGGCGCTTTGATTGGCATGAATGCCGTCGTCTTGGATCATGCCGTCGTCGGCGAAGGCGCTTTAATCGCCGCCGGTTCCGTTGTTTTAAGCGGAACAAAGGTAGAACCCGGCAGCATTTACGGGGGAACACCGGCTAAATTCATCAAAAAAATAGCGCCCGAACAGTCGAAAGAAATCAACCGGAAAATCGCCCGAAACTACTTAATGTACGCCGGATGGTACAAAGATGAATTATAAATTAAGAATTATGAATTAAGAATTGGCGCGAAACGGCTTTTGTTTATCGCGCTTTGCGTAATTCCTAAGCCGGACAAGCCGGAATTACGCCGTTAGGCGTATCCGGTGAATAACCCCCAGAGAAATCTGGGGGTTATTCACCGGGTACGCCTAACGGCGTACCGCAATGCGGCAATCTTCCGAACACGACTGGGCGTATCGGATGCGACCTGTAATTGCACGACAGAAAATCGCATTCTTTCTACGCTTAAATATTCTGCCTTTTTTTACAAGAATTTGAGGAGTTAGATACTAATTCCTAATTCTTAATTCTCATTTATAGTATTTGAGTGGATGATCCGGCAACAGTTCCGGGTGAAAGATGCGAATCAGATCTTTCAGGATATAATCGGGATGGAGCGGAATATCTTCGTAATACGTTGTCTTTCCGGTGTTGCAGGCATAAATTCTTCGTTGCCGGTAAGCGTCGAAGAAAGCGTAGTTCGGATTGATTTTCGTCAACTCTTCATAAGTCAATTCATTCGGACTGTTGTATTTGATCAGCCAATAAGCGGCGTTTTCCGCTTTTTCGAGCACCGTTTCAAACG
>JAISNS010000137.1 GCA_031276105.1 Dysgonamonadaceae bacterium | reverse complement strand
GTATGGTTGGACGAATTAGTTATTCAAGGCGATTACTTGAGAAATATAAATATCTGTATAGCAAATATTTATTTTGATATTAAACATCCGGTTCCGTATTTGAAACGCATGGAAACCTATAAGCTCAATAGATATGGATAAATCGTTAGTAGAAAAGACAAAAAAGGTAATCGAATCAATTTCTACTTTGGAAGTTATAAAACCCTACATTTTAGTAGGAGGTACCGCGTTATCCCTTCAAATAGAGCATCGTTTAAGTGAAGATTTAGACTTTATGCGTTGGCAAAAAACGAAAGGCGAGAAAATGGAAGTCGATGGCGTAGGAATTGCTAAAGAATTGAAAAAGAAAGGACACCAAGTCAATTCGATTGATATTTTAGACAGCAATCAGATTCTTTTTTTTATTGACGAAGGAATAAAGATTTCTTTTTATGCGGCGGAAAAAAGAGAACCGGTCATCCAAACTGTCCTGTATATGAACAATTTGAGATTAGCTGACGACAATACAATTGCGGCGTTGAAAATGGAAACCATGATGCGTCGGAATACATTCAGGGATTATTATGATTTATATTTTATTTTAAAAGAAAAATCTTCGGAAGAAATTGTATCGATCATTAACAATGCGCTGAAATATTCGGGGCATCAATTAAAAAGCGTGGCTTTGATAGGAAAATTAAGTAATTATGAACGTTTTTCGCCGGATATTGAGTTTAAAAACTTGTCGCCGAAATCCGCTATAACGGCGAAAGAAATAGCTGCGTTCATGACAGAAACAGTTAAAACAGCCTATCAAAACAGGTATAACAAAAATAACGACGTCTGATTTTTTTAATGCACTTTTCCTATATAATTATGATTATGTTTAATAAGAAATGTTCATTAAGTGGATTTGATATATAAATAAATATAAATCAATTATTTATGAAAATATTATTTGTCTACTCTACTCAGAAAACAATTGTGCCTCAAAAACCATTATTAGGACAAGAAAGTATTTATCACGGCATATCATTAATTGCCGGAATACTCGTTCATCATGGCCATGAATGTAAATTAATTGTTCTCGACCGGGTAAATAAAAAACATAATTCCCTTTTATTGAAGCAAAAAATAGAAAATTTCCATCCGGAAATCGTTGCTTTTACCGCTGTATTTTCCGAATTTGAATTTATTTGGAAAGTAGCCTCCGAAGTAAAATATTCATTCACCGAACTATTTCTCATTGTCGGAGGCGTTCATATTACTCTTAATCCGGATGAAAAATATTTGTCGCTGTTTGACGCTATTTGCATTGGAGAAGGAGAATACCCTATGTTAGAACTGCTTCAACGTATGGAAAGAAACGAATCAATCGACAATATTCAGAATCTTTGGGTAAAAACGCCGGCAGGGATTGTGAAAAATCCGGTACGTCCGTTTATTCCAAATCCTGACGATCTGGAATTTTCATATCGTACCATGTGGCAAGAATGGATTCTCGAACCTTGCACCAAACCGACCGTTTTACTTGGACGAGGTTGCCCGTTTAACTGTACTTACTGCTGCAATCATAAATTGCGAAAATCAAGTCCGGGAAAATACGTGCGCATGAGAAGTCCGAGTAATATTTTGCTGGAAATAAAGGAATTATATCAAAATATGCCGAATATTTCGGAAATATATCTGGAAGTTGAAACCATAGCCGCCGATCTCCAATGGTTGAAAAAATTATGCGATAAACTGGAAATGTTTGGAAAAGAAAACGATTTCAAAATAAAATTTGGTACGAATTTACGTATATTTCCCAATATGGATGTAGAGTCCGTCTTCGACATGTTTAAAAGGGCTGGAATTGTTTCGGTTACGATAGGCTTGGAATCAGGAAGTTACCGTATTCGCAAGGAAATATTGAACCGTGATTATTCCAATGAATTGTTGCTCGAAACCGCTCGAATTGCTAAAGAACGGCATGTCGATGTGGCTCTGTTCAATATGGTCGGTTTGCCTACGGAAACTCCGCTTGAATTTTCGGAAACATTGAAAATGAATCAGTTAATTCAACCGATATTTCATGCTACGTCCATTTTTTTTCCCTATCCGGGAACGCGCTTAGCCGAATTGTGTGCGGAAATGAATCTTTTGCCGAAGCATATTCATACGGAAGATGAACGGCAGTTGGCTGTCATGAATTTACCCGGATTTTCCAAAAAACAGATACAAAAAAGTTTCGACTCGTTTCATTATAATGTGTATAAAATACGGAAGAACAAATCGTTGATTCATTTATTTATCTATTATTCCATGTGTTTTTTGGGACATAATTTCTATGCAAATTTGAAAATTGCACTTATTCGTCTTTTGTATCGGACAAAAAATAAAAAAATGCTCTCCCCTGCTTGGTTTTCTATTTTTCAAAAGAGCATGAAAAAGTAAGCTAATTGCTACCGAACAATCCTCCGGGCTGACAAATAACGGGGTTTGTAATAACTTTCCGTATCGCTGCTCACCGTCACGCCCCGGCTTGTTGAAGCATGAATAAAAAGGAAATTTCCTTTTCCGTTCGCTTCCACCACAATTCCAACGTGCCCGACAGCCTTTGAATTTTTATTTTTCCCCGTGAAAAAGACCAAATCTCCCGGACGAAGTTCTTTTTTCTTGACAGACCTCCCTACCCTACTCTGCTCGCCGGTAGTCCGCGGCAAACGATAATTGAATTTTTTGAAAACATATTGTGTAAATCCGGAACAATCAAAGCCTTTGGGTGTACTTCCTCCCGCTTTGTAACGTACTCCGGTATAATTACCGGCATATTCGAGTATCTGTTTAACTTCCTTATTTACACCTCGTTGAGCGCTATTTTTCGAAGATCCGCAGGAAGATAAAAACAGTGCGGAAAACAAAAAATAAAAAATAAATTGAATTTTCATTTCTAATAAAATCGTTAGTTTTGTGCAAATATACGTTTTTTTTAATAATTTTGCTGCAAAATTTTTAATGGATTGTGACAAATGAACCAAATTGTAAAAAAGGTTATTCTCTCCGAAAATGTAGTTAAACTGGAAGTAGAAGCGCCTCTCATCGCGAAATCCCGGAAAGCCGGCCATTTCGTCATCGTGAAAACAGGTAAATATGGCGAACGTATCCCGCTGACTATCGCCTCGGCAGACATTCGGAGCGGAAGGATTACATTAGTCATACAAAAAGTGGGCAAATCGTCCCGGAAAATCTGCGCGTTAAACGAAGGCGACTATATCACCGATCTGGTCGGGCCTTTGGGAAAAGCTACACACATCGAACGTTTCGGAACAGTTGTCTGTGCCTGTGGCGGTGTCGGAACGGCTCCCATGCTCCCAATTGCGGAAGCCATGAAAAAAGCCGGAAACAAAGTCGTTACCGTTCTGGCTGCCCGTACCAAAGAATTGATTATTCTGGAAGAAGAAATGAAATGCTTTTCCGACGAAATAATCATCATGACCGACGACGGTTCATACGGACAGAAAGGTCTGGTAACAAACGGAGTAGAACAAATCATCAATCGGGAAAAAGTCGATTTGTGCGTAACCATCGGGCCGGCCGTTATGATGAAATTTGTTTCTCTGCTCACGCAAAAATACAGCGTGCCGACCGTAGCTTCATTGAACACCATTATGGTGGACGGAACCGGGATGTGCGGCGCCTGCAGGGTGACGGTCGGCGGAAAAACCCGATTCGTCTGCGTAGATGGGCCTGAATTTGACGCTCATCAAGTTGATTTTGATGAAATGATGTTGCGTCTGAATGCTTACAAAGATTATGAATAAAAGATTATGATTGAAGATTTAAAAAAACAGAGAAACGAAGTTTGGCGCGAAGAATTGCGCAAAAGTTTGAAAAACAAAGAACGTATAGCCATCCCTCGCGTTAAAATGCCTGAACTGGAAGCCGCTTTCCGCAGTCGCAGTTACGATGAAGTAAACCGGGGACTGTCGGCGAAGGATGCCTTGCGGGAAGCGAAACGTTGCTTGGACTGTCCCGACCCTTCCTGTATAAACGGCTGTCCGGTAGAGATTAATATTCCCAAATTCATTAAAAATATCGAACGGAACGAGATTCTGGAAGCTGCCAAGACGTTGAAAGAAACGTCGGCTTTGCCGGCAGTCTGCGGCCGCGTTTGCCCGCAGGAGAAACAGTGCGAAAGTCAATGTATTCACCTGAAAATGAAAAGCGAACCGGTTGCAGTCGGTTATTTGGAGCGTTTCGCCGCCGATTACGAGCGGGAAAGCGGCTCCATTTCATTGCCGGAACTTGCCGAAAGCAACGGGATTAAAATTGCCGTAATCGGTTCGGGACCCGCCGGACTGTCTTTTGCCGGCGATATGGCCAAATACGGGTACGACGTGACGGTTTTCGAGGCTTTGCACGAAATCGGCGGCGTATTGAAATACGGCATCCCCGAATTTCGTTTGCCGAATACAATTGTGGACGTAGAAATTGATAACCTCCGGAAAATGGGCGTGAAATTCATTACCAACTGCATTGTCGGGAAAACGCTGTCGCAGGAAGATTTGCATAACGAAGGTTACAAAGGTATTTTTATTGCCGGCGGCGCCGGATTACCCAATTTCATGAATATTCCCGGCGAAAACCTGTCCGGCGTTTTGTCGGCCAACGAATATCTGACCCGCGTAAACCTGATGGGCGCCAACCGGAAGGAAACCGATACGCCGGTCTTTTTCGGCAAAAACGTGGCCATCATCGGCGGAGGCAACACGGCTATGGATTCGGTTCGTACCGCTCGCCGTCTGGGAGCCGAACGAGCCATGATTATTTACCGTCGCTCGGAAGAAGAAATGCCCGCCCGGATCGAAGAAATCAAACATGCGAAAGAAGAAGGAATTATCTTTATGAACCTCCACAATCCCATTCGATACGTTGGCGATGAAAAAGGCCGGGTGAAACAGATGATTCTTCAAAAAATGGAACTCGGCGAACCGGATGCTTCCGGACGGAGACGCCCGGTTGAAATTCAGGGCGCAATCGAAACCATTGATGTGGATATGGTGGTCGTCGCGATTGGGGTCTCCCCTAACCCACTTATTCCAAACACTTTTTCAGGACTGGACATCAGCAAATGGGGCACGATTACAGTTAACCGGAATACCTTGCAAACCGGTTTGCCGGAGGTATTCGCCGGAGGCGATATCGTCAGGGGCGGCGCTACCGTGATTCTCGCAATGGGCGACGGACGAAAAGCAGCAGCGGCGATGCATCGGAAAATGAAATGCGGATAACTATGGAAATGACAAAAAGACCCGCTTCACAGGGGTCTTTTTATTCAGTTTTTAATAGGCATTAGTCTTAAGGCAAAAAGATTGTTTTAGGTTATCGGCTACAAAGATGAAGGAAATTTTTATATCTGCCAAAAAAAAAAACATATTATATAACATATTTTTAAACCAATTTAGAAACCTGTGTGTTTTTATCTTTATTATATTAATAATTATCAATCAATTACTCAATTTTATTTTTTCGGAAAAAGTTGAGTTATTTAATTAAATTTTTTAAAGCGTTCGCTAATTCATCTCCTAAAAGGCCTCTTTGAATGATTTTTCCGGACGGATCGATCAGGATAGTGCACGGAATCGACTGCACCGCATACAACTTAACTGCCGGCGCGTCCCAATGTTTACAGTCAGACATTTGCGGCCATACAAGATGCAATAATTCAATTCCTTTTTTCCATGCATTTTCGTTGTTATCCAATGAATATGAAACTATTTCAAAATTTTTTCCTTTGTATTCATTATATAATTTTATCAAATTGGGCGCTTCTTCCCGGCAAGGAGGACACCAACTTGCCCAAAAAACGAGTAAAACGTATTTTCCTTTTCCGGCATAATCCGATAATGCAACCGGATTTCCATCCGGATCGCGGGAAAGAATATCTTTGTAATCGTTTCCGGGAACCGAAGTTTTCATATTATGCAACCGGTCGCTGTTCACTTTATATAATTCGGTCGTTTTAAATGAAGTTCCTGCAAGATTTAAAATGCTTTCCAACTGTTCCTGATTTAACCTTCTCGTCCATCGTGTATTAGCAAAAATTTCCCTCCCCAACGAATTATTGATGTTAGTTCTGAAAAAAACAGCGTATTTCTCTTTCACATTTTCGAATTGTTCGTTGTATCTGTTATCAATTGCTTCCAATTCAGCGTTCAAAGAGCCATTTTCTTTTCCCAGATAATATTCATTTTCTATTTCTTCCAGCAGTATTTCGGCATCCAAAGCCGCCTGATAATCATTATTGGCCGGCGTACCGGTTACAACAAATTCATTATCCATAACAATTTGTATATTACCGGGTTCCAACAGCAAATATCGCTTCCACAATTCTTCTCCTCCTTCAAATTCAATATATCCCAATCCGGAATTACCGTTGCCGGAAAAAGAAAACCAGTTGTTCCGGATTGTATCAACCGACAGCAAAACGGAATTGCCGGTTGTATCGACCGAAAATAATCGAATTGCCGAACCGTCCGATTCCGTATCTACTACTTCTCCCAAAATAACATATTCAGGCTTACTGCAAGAAAAACAAAACAGAAAGCAGAACGATAAATAAAACAACTTTTTCATACAACTTATTTTTATATTATTAATGTTTCACTACTTTTCGCGGGCAAAAGTAGTAAAAAAACAGAAATATCCGTTCCAAGAAGGAAAATTATTTCACAAAGATTGAAACACGGATAAAGGGACTCGGTGTACGGTGCACGACAGGAAACTCAACTTGTCAGAACCGGAAAGAAATCCCGATACTCAGATTTGCCAGCCAAGCCGGACGGTTTTCTCCTCCATACGGATCGAAATAAATATAATTCCGTGTCCACAGATAAGAAACCCCCATGTTGC
>JAISNS010000143.1 GCA_031276105.1 Dysgonamonadaceae bacterium | reverse complement strand
TGTAATTCAATAAATCAGATTATGCAAATGAAAAGCAATATTTTTAAGATTGGCTGGTTTTTCACAGGGCAAACGCATCTTAAAATTAAAAATTACGAATTACGAATTACGCAAAGTGGCGTTACCAATTACGCCGTTAGGCGTATCCTGTGAATAACCCCCAGATTTATCTGGGGGTAAATGTCACCTTTCTCCTCCCACGAACGCCGGATGGCGTTGCCCTTTTATCGGAAAACGATAGGGTGACGCCTCCGGCGTTACTGTAGGGAAAAGCACGTTTCACCCCCAGATTATTCACAGGGTACGCCTGCCGGCGTACCGCAATGCGGCAATCTTCCGAACACGACTAATCTCATTCTTTCTACGCTTAAATATTCTGCCGCTTTTTACAAGAATTTGAGGAGTTAGATACTAATTCCTAATTTTTTAATTCCCTACCCAGCCGCGTAAAGTATAATTCAAAAAAATGTTTTACTTTTGCGGGCAATAAATCGTAAAATAAAGATGGATGCCAATAAAACAGTAAGAAACAGGATTAAAATGTTGCGCGAATCCCGCGCTATCACCTTAGAAGAGATGGCCGACCGTTCCGGTTTGGACGCAGAACAAATCAACCGGATCGAAAATGACATTGATTTCCCTTCGTTAGCGCCCTTGATTAAGATAGCAAGGGTTTTAGGTGTGCGTCTGGGAACTTTCCTGGACGACCGCGACGAATCGGGGCCGGTTATATCGCGCCGGGAAAACTATAAGCCGGGCATTAACTTTTCCAATAACCGGACGGCTTTGCGGCACAACATGGAGTATTACGCTCTGGCGTCCGATAAATCGGGACGGCACATGGAGCCGTTTATCATCCGGATCGAAGCCCCTGAAAAAAACGAAGACTTTGCACCCTCTTCCCACGAAGGCGAAGAATTTATTTACTGCCTTGAAGGAACGGTAGAAATCGTTTACGGCGCTAATACTTACCGGATCAAAGAAGGCGACAGTATTTACTACGATTCCATCGTGGCACATCACGTACATGCCGCCGACCTGCAAGGCGCAAAGATATTAGCCATAGTTTATACTCCTTTTTAAATAAATCTTCCGATGTTATCCGATAAAACGATTGGGCAATGGCTCGAATATTGGGCGGAAAATGCGCCGGGCAAAGAATATATAATCTATTCGGACCGCGATTTACGCTTTACATGGAAACAGTTCAACGAACGGGTCGATAATATGGCAAAAGGACTGATCGCCATCGGCATCCGTCGCGGCACGCACGTTGGAATATGGGCAACCAACGTACCCGATTGGCTGACCTTCCTTTATGCTTCCGCTAAAATAGGCGCGGTGGCGGTAACGGTTAACACCAATTACAAGCAACACGAACTGGAATATTTGGTCG
This sequence comes from Dysgonamonadaceae bacterium, assembly GCA_031276105.1. Lineage (GTDB taxonomy): Bacteria > Bacteroidota > Bacteroidia > Bacteroidales > Azobacteroidaceae > Azobacteroides. Next base: position 2,956 of record JAISNS010000143.1, on the reverse strand, counting down.
AAAATTCCGATATCCATACCCTCTGCATTACCGAAGGCGTTTTCGACGGAAGCTACATTGATATGGTCAATACCCTGTTGCCCGAATTGAAAACTTCGCAGCGAGGTTACCTGAAAAGCGCCCGTTTCCCATTCCTCAAAAATGTAGTTTTTATCGGGCAAGAAAAATTTCGCGGCATGTACAATACCGCCGAACTGCTGCTGTTGGGAAAAAACGTTTCGGACGAAGAATTGAATAAAAGTAAAGCGCAAGTCAATTGTCACGACGTAGCAAACATGCAATACACATCCGGAACCACCGGTTTCCCGAAAGGCGTAATGTTATCGCATCATAACATTGTCAATAACGGTTTCTTCACCGGCGAAGGCATGCACTTCACGCCGGACGACAAACTTTGCTGTTGCGTTCCCCTCTTTCACTGTTTTGGCGTAGTTTTGGCAACGATGGCCTGCCTCACTCACGGAACTGCGCAAGTGATGGTCGAACGATTTGATCCGCTACTTGTTTTAGCCTCCGTGCACAAAGAACGCTGTACCGTTCTCTACGGCGTACCAACCATGTTTATTGCCGAAATGAACCATCCGATGTTTTCGATGTTCGACGTAACTTCACTCCGGACAGGCATTATGGCCGGATCGCTTTGTCCGGTCGAACTGATGCGCAAAGTAACCGGACAACTGCATATTACCCATATCACGAGCGTTTACGGCTTAACCGAGTCTTCGCCGGGAATGACACATTCGGTTATCGAAGACTCCTTCGACGCCCGTTGTACGACAGTGGGAAAAGAATACCCCTTCACGGAAGTCAAAATAATTGACCCGGAAACAGGAAAAGAATGTCCGCCGGGCGTTCAGGGCGAAATGTGTTGTCGGGGTTACCTGAACATGAAAGGATATTACAAAAATCCGCAAGCCACAGCCGAAGTAATCGACACAGACGGTTTCCTTCATTCGGGCGATTTGGGCGTCAAAGACGAAAACGGTTATTACCGGATTACCGGACGTATCAAAGACATGATTATCCGGGGAGGAGAGAACATTTACCCACGCGAAATAGAGGAATTTCTTTATCACCTGCCGGGAGTCAAAGACATACAAGTTGCCGGTATCCCTTCCGGGAAATACGGAGAAGAAGTCGGCGCTTTCATCATCCTGCACGCCGGCGCTCGCCTGACGGCAGAAGAAGTGCAGGCATTTTGTCGAGGAAAAATTGCCCGTCACAAAATCCCCAAATACGTTTTCTTTGTCGATGAATATCCGTTGACAGGAAGCGGTAAAATACAGAAATTCAAATTGAAAGACATTGGATTGAAACTCATGAAAGAACAGGGAATCGAAGTCGTATAATAAAATACGGTAAATTGTCAATGAAGTTTCCCGGCATTTCCTAAGAGGTATTATTCTTTTAGGCGTTGTTGCATATATATTTTACATCGCCTCCGCCAAAGACCGCTTCTAAATCCAATATAACTAATTTTCCGTTAGGATCCGGCTGTTTTTGTACAAAACGTTTATCGTTAAATCCGCCGAAAATGCCTGTTTTTTGAAGCAAAACATTCCATTCTCCGGGTATATAAAGCGTGATTCCGCTAAACAGCGAGGAAACTTCGATGTGTATGTTCTTAACTTCAGGAGATAATTCTGCATGGGAAAAATCAATTTCAACACCGCTAAACACCGCTTCTATCTTCACTCGCTTTATTTCGGTATTAATTCGTTCCTTTGTTCCCGTAAAAATGTATTCTCTTTTTATGTATCCGGCATAGCCGTTCGGCGCATCAGTAAACGGAGTGGAACCAAAGTCTTCTTTACGCGGAGCATCATGTTCGAAAAAGTTATGCCGTGATTTATTTCGTTGCGACTTAATGAGAAAATAAACGCCTGCGGCAATAATACATATCGACAAAGGCAATCCCAAAATATTGTTATTCGGAAGTAAATGCGGAGGGAAAAGAGACAAAATCTTAGGCCCTAAAAATACCAGCCCAATGAAAATGAGAATACTACCGGCGTATTTATTATTCGGTCGTTTATCTGCCAACATCGTGACGCCAATGGTAGTAAGCAACAAAAACGGCCAAGAAAAAACAATACGGGCGTGACTGTAAGATAAAAAATCTAAGTTGTAAAACAAAAGAAATACTCCCGGTATAATAATAATTACTGCAACAACAACTTTCTTCATGACAATTATAATTGTTTATTAATTTGAACTTAAAGTCCTACTATTGTGATGGTTTTTCTATCGACAATTTCTTTTTTCATGTAGAGTTTATCCTCCCACCGGACAGTTGAACGGCGATCGAATACCACCAACCAGCCTTCGTTACAGCAATGGGTTTCCATGTAACGCGCGGTCTGTTCGATACCATCTTCGATGTATTTTTCACCGTAACGGATTTTCAGTTCTATCGGATACTTTTGATTTTCGTATATCAGGCAGATGTCGAGGCGACCCGTTCCCGCCGCCATTTCGCGGATAATTTGTCCGCCGCCGTTGATTACCCGCTGCAAAAAGCCCATCATCGTAAGATGAGGCGCCGCTTCGTGATAATCGAGTCGCTTTTCCCAAATCTCGCTGTGTTCGTGCCAACACGTTTGGAAATCGCGCATCAGCAGATCAACGTCTATGCGCCCGTTGTTCATGTAACGGGGCATCCGGTAAGGATATTTCGGATTTTGCAGTTCGTCCTGAGTGTCGGAAGACAAATAGCGTCCAATCATTTCGGCATATATCGGGTTGCCCGGTTTTATCTGACGATCGTCGCTTTCGCGAATTATCCCCAAATCACGGACATACAGGAAATCGTCCGAATTTCTATTGATATATCCTTCGCCGAGAATCACCGGTTCGATGATTTTGCGTACCCGCTCTTCTTTTAAGCGTTCGAGCAGACTGTCGATGTGCGTCGGGCGATTGAGAATGATATGCAGAATGGCTTCGTTCACCAGTT
>JAISNS010000092.1 GCA_031276105.1 Dysgonamonadaceae bacterium | reverse complement strand
ATTCCACCGGCAAATAAAGATGCTTTAAAATAAGGCACTTCATTTTTTGTTGTAAGGATTCCTCCCGCAATGGCATGATTTGATTCCAAATAAGCTATAAACAATGCAAGTGCAATAACTGGTTTATGCAATAACTGTGTTTTGCTGTTTATCAGGTTCAATGCCCAGTCACCCATACAAAGTAATCCGGCACCTCCTACAATGTAGGTAACAGCCATCAAGAAGCATGCTTTCAAATAAAGACGTTTTATTTCGCAATTATTGTTCTGAATCCGGTACTGCATAATTTTCGGTTGGTAAGTAGTGAAATACACCATCGATATACCAGCTACGATGCCTATTATTTGCATGGTTATGCCATAAGAGGCAATCATTTCTAACGAAAGATATAAAGAACCAATAATAATTGCCGATTTGCTTACAAGAAATGCACCGACACTTGTCAATCCCAACTTAGCAGCATTAGGGTAAATAGCTTTTAAAATAGTTTTTTGTGAACTTTCAACAACTTTTTGTAAATTTTGGCTAATATCATCGGTATAAAACGAACGATAAGCCAATATTCTTTTGATAATAACTGATAGCGCTTGTGCACTAACAATAGCAATAAGTCCCCAATCCAACAAAATAAAAGTGATTGCTGCTGTTAAATACACTATTTGCCCAGTAATGGTTATCTGCTTACTTCGTTTAATTAATCCTTTCCCTACCAAAAGAGAATCGTAGTACAGTGTGAAAAAGGAATATGAATTAACAGCACATAAAATAATCCAAGAAATATATACTTCTAAATGACTGTTAGAATAATTTTTCAATACCGTAGATACATAATATGTACCAATCGAAGCAAGTGCTATGCAAAGAACGATTGCCATACGTGCATAAAAGAACCGCATAACGCCAATAAGTCCTTTTAGCAATCCGTAATCAATCGCATAATCCTCTTTTTCTACCACATAAAATCCAGTACGTTTCAATTTTTTAGCGCCACTGAAAATGTACGATACATTCCGCATAAATGAAGGGGTGAACCCAAAATCCAACAGATTGACAAAAGCTATAATTGTCGAAAATATTGTCCAGATGGCAATTGTTTCCGAAGATAAAGTGCGTAAAATAAATGGAAACAACAATAACGATGCGGCTATCTGTAAAAAAGTAGCAGCGTAGTTCCATATGACATCTTTTTTGTCTATTTGTATAGCCGAAATCAACTTCTTCCTTCTTAATAATAGAGGTTTATTTTATAGCTCATTTTTTCGTGTCTTTAAAGTTTTTGTTTTATAAAAAACACCTCATTATCCGCCCTCTATCCTCATTCTCTTTTTCGTTCTTGTGATAGAGTTCCACAAAAACAATTCGTTTTTCTTCGGCAAAATACGCATAAATCAACCGGAATCCGGAGTTACGTCCACGCCCTTTGAAACAGTCGCTTGCTATTTTCTTTACTTTAATCACGCAAGTAGATATACCCAATCCTTCAATTCTAAAACTAAACGGAGGAAAAGAATCCGGGTCATCGTTCAAAACTTTACGAACGGCTTCCAAATCTCGGCTCAAGGTTCTGTATTTTTTCAGTAGCCGCTTCAAATCCTTTTGATATTCCGGCAATTCTTCAAAATTAATCTTCATCTTCCGGATATACTCTTACAGAATAGGGTGGGCGGCGGTAAAAAGCTAAGTTATAATCAATATGCTCGCCGTCGTCCGTTGCTCGCCAGGGCTTGTCTCCGTGCGAATACTCGCTGATTTTATTTGCATTCCAATCACCCATTTGTAGAATTACATCGTCGATCACTGTTTTTTCTGCTGCCGAAAGTTTCGTCAAATTCGCTTTTTCCAAAGGCAGGTATCGGATTTGCGTAAATCCGTGATATTCCGTTTTTACCCGCTTCAACTGTTCGCTGTCAATCATTTGATGGATAATCTGATCCAGATTTTGCGGAACAGGTCCGTAAGGTAATTTTTTGTAAGTAGCTCCCGTTAGATGTTCTTCGTATATTTCGTAATAATTGAAATCACAGAAATACAGCAACTTATTTAATACGGTTTCGCCGACATTCGGTTTTCCCGCACAATATTCCAAAATATACAGCAAAACATTTTTAAATTTGTCTGTTTGCAGTTCGGGAACCGAAATCCGGATATTCTCTACCGGCGTTGTTTCTTCTTTTTCGCGTAACCTGTTTTCCGATAATTTTTCAACAAAATTTTCCGACAGAAATTCATCCAAAGAAAAATTCAAAACCAGCGATAATTTGTGAAGTTCCAAAACGTCAATGTTCCGGTTACCCAGTTCAATCTGTGCTAAAGAAGGACGCGATATGCCAATATTTTTTGCCAAATCTTTCTGGGAAAACCCTTTCATTTTTCGCAACGCTGTAAGCCGTTGTCCAATTTGTTTCTGAGATATATTTGCGTCCATAATTTTATATTTTGTCCCCCAAAGATACGGATTGTTTGTAAACAAAACAAATAAATGTTTTATTTGGATACAACTTCCAATAATCCTTTTGTTGTGATAAGTGAAATTAAAGATTTTGATACATGTCTACCAGCCATTTCAAAACAGGAATAACCTGTATTTCAATTCCTTGCTCCGTAATTATTTCTTCTTCCTCTTTGGTAATGAGCAAGTATTTTTTTATTTCAAAATTACTTTTAGACAGTTCAATCAATGCGCCAATTTCGCGTTTGCGGGTATCAAAGTCCTTTATGCTGTAAGATACTTGTATGGCAGTTTGTATGGCAGGCAAATAAAAATCAATTTCATTTTTGCCTTTAAGATAATAAACTTGTTCGCCGTAAAGTTGCCGCAGTTTTATTGCCACTTGATTTTCGAGCAGCGAAGTGTCGGCATTTAGCAAAAACAAGTTAAGTAAACCATTATCAACAAAATAATATTTTTTGTTTGCCTCTTTATTTGCCATTTTTGCTACATAATTTTCGACGGAAAAAATCAACCACGAATCCTTAATATGATTGATATATTCAATCACTGTTGTCGTGCTGACTTTTGTACCAAGCGACGAAACAAGATTTGCAAAACGGGTGTATGATGCGGGTTGTTTTACCGATTCTGCCATTTTTTTGATAAGAAAATTCAGTGCGCCATTGTTTCTTATTTGGTGTCGTTTGCAAATATCGCCCAAATAAATTTTCTGATACAAACTGCTTAAAAAACCACGCGGGTCGTTTGCATACTGTAATTCAGGCATTCCTCCTTCGTAAAAATATTTGGTATAAAGTTTTTGTATTTCGTAATATTTTGCATAAATTTCATTTTTTAATGCCAAATCAATATTGTGCGCCAAAAGATATTCGTTGAACGAAAAAGGAAATACATCGTGTATTAAATATCTGCCGCCCAATGTGGTAGCGACATCGCCGCTTAACATTTTTGCATTGCTGCCTGTGATATAAACGCGGTATTTATTATCTGCCAAACGGCGGGCAAATTTTTCCCAACGGTCAACAATTTGAATTTCATCGAGAAAAAAAATAGGCGCATAGTCGTAGATTTCTTCATAACAACGTTTTATCAAATCTAAATCCGGTAATTCAATTTTGTCAATTCGGTCATCTTCAAAATTGAAAAAGAGAATTTCTTCAATCGAATGTCCGTTTTTAAGTAAATTTTGAATTTGTTGGTACATTAAAAAAGTTTTTCCCGAACGCCGTAACCCGACAAAAACATAGTTGAAATTTGGTTCAAGTTCAACTGTCCGTTCAATAAAAGACATTTTCAAAATCTTTTCTTGATTCTCTTTTATCAATAGTTTTATCAACAATTTATCCATACTGTTTTGTATGCGCAACAAAAATAAGATTTATTATTAAATATGCGCAACAAAAATAATGTATTTTTGTCTCTTATACAAGATAAAAATATTTTTTTATTTCTGTATTATTTTCCAATATCCGCCTTTGTCCGGACCAACTCGCTCAATAAGTCCGATAAATTTAAGTTTTTGTATATTTACCCTTACTTTATCGGCACGAATACCAATTCTCTCCGAAAGTTCGGAAGATGTTAAATAAGGATTAGCTCTTATTGCTTCAATTATTAAGATTTGATTCTTATTTAATTTTTCTGTGCCTTTCTCTGTGCCTTTCTCTGTGCCTTTCTCTGGGACATTTCCGAATATCCTATTCATGTCAGAAGCAAAAATAGTGACTAAAAAACCGCCCGACTGCAAACGAAATTCAGGAAGAGGCAAATTTTCCTGACGGAAATAGTTGATAATGCGCCCTATTCCCGAACCGTATTTTTCTATCAGCCCAAGATTTTTGAAAAAGTCGGCAATTACTTTATTTCGTGGCATAGATTTATAATCATTTGCCAATAATTTTTCTATGGTAAGTCCGTCGGGCAAGGCGCCGGGATTAAAAAATTCAATTTTATTATCGAAAATTTTCACAACCGAATCGGCAATAGCGCAATAATCGCGGTGAATAATCATATTCAACACAATTTCACGAATTGCTTCCATCGGATATTGCCATTTTTGAATGTTTTGCGCTTCTCCTGTAATGATAACTTCAAGATTGATGTGTTTTTTTACAAAATCAAGTACTTCGTTCACCTGCGTAATAATATCGGATTTTGTGCGCGAAGTATCTTTTATAGTAATCAAATTCTGAAATCTGCCGAGTTCTATGGTTGTTCCAATACTGGTGTCGTTTGCTTTAAACAACAGATATGCGGCATTTGTCGGTTTGTCATCACGAATCAAGTCCGATTTCAACAGGAAAGAGAGTGGCGATTCATTAATCGTAAGTCCTTTGGATTTCAATGTTTCGATAACCCGCTGAACTTTGTCGAACGATATTGCATCCAAACCGTGCATTTCATCCGGATATGCGTCCCAACTCGAATTAATGGTTTGCAAATGCAGATTGACAACCTCCGACACAGAAAGCAAATGATTGGAATTTTTTACACGTTTAAAATATTTTCCCCTGCATGAAACGGGTTTAATCGGATATTCCTGTACAGATAACTCAACGATTTCATGTCCTTTATAATCAATCATTTCAGCATCCGGAATAATGGATGGCTGTGTTTTAGTTTTAACTTCATTCACCCAATTTTGAATACTTTCCTGTCCGATTGTGAAGTTTTTCACCGGTTTTCCGTCGTTATTGACGCCAACAAGAACCTTTCCGCCTTTCGTATTGGCAAAGGCAACTAAGGTTTCAATAACATCTTCATTGAAAGCCGATTTAAATTCAATATGTTGGTTTTCTGTTATCAAATTTATTTAAATTATTTTACAAAAATAATTGTTTTTGAAAACAATAACAAATTTATGGTAACACTTTTATTATCCTCTCGCACGCCTTCCCGTCTCCATACGGATTATGCGCCTGCGCCATTTGATTATACACCGCTTTGTCCGTTAATAATAAATTAACATTATTTACAATCTCCGAAGTATCTGTTCCAACCAATTTTACTGTTCCTGCTTCGACGGCTTCCGGACGCTCTGTTGTATCGCGCATCACCAGTACCGGTTTGCCCAAACTTGGCGCTTCTTCCTGTACGCCGCCACTGTCGGTTAAAATTAAATACGAATGTTGCATCATATACACAAACGGCAAATAGTCTAAAGGTGAAATCAAATAGATATTGGAAATTTCGGCTAATAGTTCATACACAGGTTTTTGCACATTAGGATTCAAATGTACGGGATAAATAATATCCATATCCGGATGATTTGCGGCAATTTCTTTCAACGCTTTGCAAATATTCAAAAAACCTTCGCCAAAATTTTCCCTCCTGTGTCCTGTAACAAGTATGAATGGCTTATCTGATTTTATCCCGTATCCTTTTCCTTTTAATTCGCGGATGATGCTGTTTTGCAATCCCGGTTTTGTCCGGATAATATCGACTGCCATCAACAGGGCGTCAATTACCGTGTTTCCGGTAACATATAGCTTGTTTGCATCCACCCTTTCCTGCAGCAGATTGTTTTTCGATGTTTCCGTAGGAGTAAAACAATATTCACACAAACGGTCGGTCAATTGCCGATTCATTTCTTCCGGCCAGGGAGAATAAAGGTTATAAGTCCGAAGTCCGGCTTCCACATGCGCTACTTTGATTTGCTGATAAAATGCGGCAATCGCAGTCGCCATCGAAGTCGTCGTATCGCCGTGTACAAAAACAATTTCCGGTTGATATTCTTTTAACACATTCCTCATTCCCAGAAGAACTTTGGATGTAATGTCGTATAAATCCTGATTGGGCGCCATGATATTCAAATCATAATCCGGCCGGATATCAAAAACGTCTAATACTTGATCCAACATTTGCCTGTGCTGCCCTGTTACACAAATTTTTGTTTCAAATTTTTCAGGATATTTCTGAAATTCCTTTACCAAAGGCGCCATTTTGATAGCTTCAGGGCGAGTTCCAAAAACAATTAATATTTTTTTCATTTTCTTATTCCGCAAAAATCCAGTTCAATTTTCGATTTATCCTGTTGTATTTCGTAAAAAGGCTTATGTCCGACTAACCAAGCGATAATATTTGCTTTTTGATAGGCTTCGCGGTAATTAACGAGATTCCATGTATCGTTTCGACGGATATTCGGTTCCACAACCAAAACTTTAGCATTGGATTCGCTTAATACACGGGAAGTAACATATTTAGCCGGCGATTCTCTCAGGTCGTCAATATCCGGTTTAAAAGCCAATCCCATACAGGCGACTACCGGTTCCTGTCCGGTTTCGCTTTCAAAGCGGCGGCAAGTTTCAATTATCCGGTTAGCGCACCAGTCGGCTTTATAGTCGTTGGTTTCGCGTGAGCGTTTGATTATTTGCGCCTGTTCCGGATAATCGGAAACAATGAACCAGGGATCGACGGCAATACAGTGTCCACCAACGCCGGAGCCGGGTTGCAGGATGTTTACCCGCGGATGTCTATTGGCTAAAGCAATCAATTCCCATACATTAATTTCGGCTTTTTCGCAAATCATAGATAATTCGTTGGCAAAAGCGATTTGCACATCGCGAGAAGAATTTTCGGTTAATTTGCACATTTCGGCAGTACGGGCATTCGTCGGATGCAAAGTTCCTTTTACAAATTTAGCATAAAATTCGATGGCTTTTTGCGTCGATTCAGGGTTAATACCGCCAATTACACGGTCGTTATGTTCCAATTCATAAATAACATTTCCGGGCAAAACCCGTTCGGGACAATAAGCAATATAAATCTTATCTTTCAATTCCGGCCGTTCTTTCCAAATCAAGCCGGCCATTTTTTCCGTAGTCATTACCGGTGAAGTAGATTCAATCACAAATAAATCATTTGTTTTCAGATGAGGAATAAGCGTTTTTGTTGCCGCTTCCACATAGGAAATATCCGCCCGGTGATTTTGTTTAAAAGGCGTGGGAACAACAATAAAATACGCACCGGCTGTTTGTGGTTTTAAGGCCGCTTGCAGATGCCCCGAAACGACAACCGATTTCACCAGATTGGCCAAATATGGCTCAATGATATGAATTTCACCTCGGTTGACTGTTTCTACTACCGTCGGATTGACATCAACACCTAAAATATTTAATCCTTTGGATGCGGCAAAAGCAGCCGTAGGTAAGCCGATATAGCCTAAACCCATAAAAACAGCGTCAACAGGCTTGTCTTTTTTTATCATTCATTTGCAGTTTTATGATTACAGTTTTTCTAAATTTTCTTTGGGTATATACGTTGTTGCCAGCGACACAAGTCCGTTTAATCTCACTACTACCCGTTTATGTCCTTTTATCCGGTACAATTCCCCTTCTATCCCTGTAAATTCTCCTTTTACTACCCGCACTTTTTCTCCGCCGCTCAAGTTTTCCGGATTATTTAAGATAAAAGTTTTATCCGCAAAACTGTTTAGAAAAATAAAAAATTCCATTTGCTTGTCGGGAATAACCTGGAATTTTCTCGTTTTTTCGTCCTGAAGATAAGTAATTGAAATGCCGGATTCGGATGACAGCAGTAGCGCCTTGGCATAATCCGTGCGGATGAAAACCAGACAGGGAATGACCGGTTTTTCTTCAATGAAAGGAATATAATGTTGTATTCCTTCTTTTTCTAAAAAATTTTTGATTTTTCTCTCGGTTTGGTACTTAACTTTGGCTACGTACCAATGGATAAAGCTTCGCCTCATGACTTCTATTTTTAAAGTCACACAAAAAAAAAAAGCTAACGGAATACCTTAAACAGTATATTCAGTTAGCCGGTATAAATTTTAAATCGGCAGACATAAAAAAATCATTATCGGTTTCCCGCAAAAGGGAAACCTGTAATGATTTCAAACATCCAAAACACCTCTTAAAATAAGAAGGTATTTCTTGCTTATTTAAAAATAAAGTATCATATTTCGCACATGTACGCGCGTAATTTGAATTTGAATTCAAGGAGTAAATCTGACCATCGCTCTCTTGCTCGAATAAAATAACACTAACTTCCAAACTTTGGAAGTTAAAAAGATTAAAATCGAAAAAACTTTTTGAGATTGATGTCATTATTTATCTATTCATTATTTATTGCGGCGCAAAGATATGATATTTTTTTTATTTTGCAAAAAAATAGAACAAAAAAATTAAGGTTTTCATATTTTTATACTGCTGTTGCAACAAAGTCTTTGTAAATTGAGACATAAAATCGGAAGGAAACTTTTCGATTTTGCGCTTTACTGTTTGATTAATAGATGTGTTGTTAAAACGGGGAATAAATCAATGATTTATTCCTATTTTTAGCAATATAATATTGTTGCCAAAATACTTATAACACAAAGAAAATAAATAGGAATAGTTAAATGAAACGTCAACCACACAGGATAGACGTAAAAAAACGCTAACTCGTTTTTGCAGGCGGAAGAGGAACAGACGGAACGTATCCTGCTTCCCGTATCGAAGGAAGACGTGCTGTATGTAGAGATAGATGGTCTATGCTGTGTACACGGGAGAAAGAACCAGGGAAAGAAGTTAAGGTCGGCTGCCTCTTCAAGGGAAGCGACTGTCTGAATCCGAACAGCAATGCCTCTTACCTGTCTGCCGCGCAATATGTCGTCCATTTGGGTACGAGCCGTGATTTTTATCATGCCCCGGAGTACTTGTATCAGTTTGCAGACAAAGCCTTTCCCCGTGATGCAGGCGAAAAAAAGCAATGGTGTGAGAGGTATAATCAGTACCGGAATATGGGATGTGGAATTACAGGGAGCGGCACTATAGAATCCGCTCATCGAACCGTAGTACAAAAAGGATGAAACTCTCCGGACAACACTGGAGCTGGACGGGCGCTGAGAACATGCTGCGATTACGGGTATTGTCCATGAATAAACAGTGGTCGAAAGTCATCGATTTTCTTAAAAAATCTGCAAGATACGCCGCTTAACGGCTGCGACAATTTGAAATGCACCCTTTCGTCCGATTCCGTTATCGTTGATTTCGGCGATTTTGATTTATCCTTCGGATTTACGACAAAAGTTCCGCGATAAGCCTGAGTTGACAAGTAAACGGGCGGCGAAGCACCCGTCCTGTCACCGGTTTACCCAAACCGATACTCCTGCGCAAGGAATTTCCTTGCCGCCAATCAGGTACTCCGGATGGCCGGATAACGGTAAAGTATAAGTTTTATCGGCATAATTAACGGCAATCCCGAATCCGTTCCGGTATTCAATATGGAGGCCGGGCGGTAAGTCTGAGAGCGGAATATTCAGCCGGGCATAGATTTTTTTCAAAACGGCTTTTTCCAAACGCCCGTCTTGCGAATCTACGCCGATGTAAGTTACCGTGCCTTTGCCTGAACGACGGTGGGAAATGGCCGTGCTACCCTCGTAAAAGTCGCCGGAATAGGTTGCCCAAGTCTCCGTATTTTTTTCAGGGACAAGAATCTCGCCCCAACTGCTCCACAGATATTTCTGCTTGTCAAACAAAATAATATCCGGCGTTTGCGGTAAAAGCAAATCGTAAAAAGCTATTTTCGCCCCAATCAACGGATAAACCGGCGCTCCGAAAGGCATTTCGAAAAGTTGTCCGTTCCGGTTTTTATGTCCTGTACGACAAGTTAAAACGAGATTTCCTCCTGCTTCGACATAGTTTTCCCAGCGTTTTACAAGCGTCTCGTCTATCATTTCGTAAGCCGGCGCAATTACGACCGGATATTTTGAAAAATCCTGCCGTTCGTCAATGAAATCGACCGGCGCTCCGAAGTTTTTCAGCGCGTTGTAATATTTGTCGATGTGCAGTTCCGTGTTCCATTCGGTAGTCTGTTTGTTTCGTGCTATTTCCCAAGCGTTTTCGTGATTGTAAAGAATGGCGGTACGGCGTTTTTCATACGCATCGGGATTTTTTGTTTCCGCAAGCTGTTTTTTCCGTAAATCGTTTATTTCCTGTATAAATTGAGCATATTCCAAGCCTCCCGGCATAGGCGTAACTCCGTCGGGGCCTACGATACCGTAATGATACAATTCCGTTCCGTAAACCGGTTGGCGGTAACGGTACGTGCAAACGAAACGGCTACCTCCGGCAAATACATGCCACAACCATAGTCGTACTGCTCCCGGAAGCGGTTGCGGATTGATTTTCCCCCAATTTACCTGTCCCGGTTGAAGTTCCATGACGCCATAAATGCCGTCGATCGGTCTGAAAAAATCATTTGCTTTGGCAATCCGCTCTACCGGCCCCAGACGGTAGCCTTTACGTCCGATGCCGTAGTTTGCGCCGAATACCATATAACGCGTGTAAGAATGGAAATCCAGTTCGTGGCTTTGCCGTAAATGCCCGTCGCTGTATTCCGGAATGTAATTGGTTGTTATCCATTGATTTTCGCCGGCATATTTCCGGATGGTTTTTGCCTGTTCATCAAGGAAGGATGACATTTCTTCCGTCGAAAACCGGTTATAATCGAGTATCTGATGCGCATTCATAAACATTTGGGCAAAACGCGGGATATTGATTTCGTCGAAGCGACTGTATGTTTGACTCCAGAAAGCGGTTCCCCACGCTTTATTTAAATGGCCGATAGTTTGATATTTACGCAAAAGCCAATCGCGAAAACGTTGCTGAACGCCGGGGGCATAATCGCGATTGGGACGGGGTTCATTATCTAATTGCCAACCCATGATACGTGTATCGCGACCGTAATGTTGCGCTAACTTTTCAATCATTTTCATGGAATAGTTTCGGTAATAATTGTTGGATACGGAAGGATGTTGGCGGGCGCCATGGTCTGTTTTCGTACCGTTTTCATGTTCAATCAGCGTTTCCGGATATTTGCGCGTCAGCCAAACGGGAGGCGTGGCTGTGGAGGTACACATAATGACTTTCAGGCCATTGCGGGCAGCCATGTTTACCGCCCGGTCGAGCCATGCAAAATCGTATACACCTTCCGACGGTTCTATTTGCGCCCATGCAAATTCGGCAAAATGAACAAATTCGAAGCCCAATTCTTTAATTTTCAGCAGGTCTCTTTCCCATTGCGATTCGTTCCAATGTTCGGGATAATAATATACTCCGGTAGTAATCAGGTCTTTTTCGTTGAAAAAACGATCCGGCTTGATTTTCGGACGCAGGAAGTGCGAAAGCCCGCGATGATTATTTTCCCGGATGTCTTCTACAACGCAACGGGCATTCAATTGTGCACCGGCAAGCGAAGTATGCGTATGGTCGCCATAGAAATAAACGGAATCAATTGTTGCTTCTCCCTGCACAGCCGCGATTTTGTCCAATTCGTTTGCCGACCGGTTATTCAGGTCGATGAACGGGACGTTTTCGTCTTCAGCTACTTGCTTTACCCAACCGCCGTAAGTGTTTGCGTTGCGGACAATTTTGCCGTCTTTGAAATTGTTGCGCGGAACGGGCGACACCAATACCGGCGTAGCGCCTTTTGCTTTCGTGTCGCGCACATATTTGCGCAAGTACCAGCCGAAAGAATGTACGGTTTCGCGCTTATGTGTGAGCAGATTGTCGATTGTTTCGGTTTCTTCACCAATCCCTTTGACAGTACCTCGTGCGCGTAAGGTATCGTTGATGGGGCTTGTGTCGTTGTGTCCGAATTGAATCAAGAGATAATCGCCGGGATGAAGGTTATCCAATACTTTATCCCAAAGCCCTTCGGAGATATATGTGCGACTGCTTCTCCCGCCCCGGGCATGATTGACGACTGCGATTTTTGCCGTATCGAAGTAACAGGCAATTTGGTCTCCCCAGCCCCACTGACCGTTGCTTCCATCGCCGGAGCCGTTTTTCACAGTGGAATCGCCGATGAAAATCAATTGAGGTTTGCGGTCTGCCTGTTTCGTAAAACCAAAGAATAACAAACAGATAATTAACCCTGCGCAGAGCGCTGTCGCAGATTTGCGTTTGCCGAAAAAATAAGATGTATTCATAATATTGATATATAAGTTTTTATATTTGTCTGCATTATTTTGTACGTTTATATAAATAATTACTACCTTTGCAAAAAAGTTTGACGATGGTTATAGAAATAAAAGAAATTACAGTCAAAGATGTTGATAAATTGCTCAATACAATCAACAAATCCGGCAAAAAGACGATTGCAAAACATTTTGGTAAATTGAAACGTGGAATAGACGGAATGGAATACCAAAAATCTGTACGCAATGAATGGGATTGATTTTCTTGCAGACACAAATATTTTATTATACGTGTTAGAAGGATATCCGGTAGTTTCCGGAATAGCACAGTCTTCCATAGCAGTGTCTGTCATTTCTGAAATAGAACTGTTAGGTAAAAAAGGTATTTTGCAAGATGAAATTACCGCCATTCGCCATTTATTAGACGACTGTACAATTATCCCTTTAACATTTGAAATAAAAGAAATTACAATTTCTTTAAAACAAACATACAAACTTAAAATTCCGGATGCAGTTGTTGCAGCGACAGCGATACATTTTGGTTTTCCCCTCATCACAGCAGATGCTGATTTTTTGAAAATAAGCAACCTGAATCTAATTCGGTTAAATTTGTCGTAATTATTTGTCTGCATTATTTTGTATTTAATTCCCGAATAATAACCGGCCCTAACAATCCGGAAGGAAGCGGTTCCCAAACATCGTAGCGCGTGTTGCTATACGTAATATCTACGAAATTGATTTCGTGAAAGATACGCCATTCGACGCCCCGGCGGTCGTAATCGGCAATACGATTAGCCGGAAGGTTCGTGACTTCTATCTCAATCGTGTTTTTGCCTGATTGAAGCCATTCTCCGATATTGATTTCAAACGGAACGACAAACAGAACGCCAAGCTTGTTGCCGTTTACTTTCACGACGGCGCTTTCCCTGACGTCGCCCAGAGAGAGGCGGTATTCTTTGCCGCGTTTTTTGTTGAACTCGAACGTTGTTTCGTATAAACCCGTACCTCTGTTTATTTTCAGGGTATCGTTCCCTAATTCCGTCCATGAAACCGGTTCCGGAAGTTGGAACTGCGTATTTACCAGCGGATCGCTCTCGCTGAATCGCAATGTCCATCCGGTATCCAGCGTCCATTTATTTCCGGTCGGTTGGTAATAAAGCCAATTTTCCGCTTGAACATTTTTATCCGTAAATGTTTTCAAGATAATGGATTCGCCCGGTTGAAGCTGCATAAAAACTTCCGTAACGCCGTTATTATTCCGCAAACGGGCTTTCCCATGCTTGCCGGTCATCGGATCGAAAAATACGGCGCTTGCAGCCGGAGTTCCCAAGCCAACCCAATGGTTTACCGGATTATTTTGCAGCATACTAAAGAAATAAAGATGACCTTCGTCGTGCTTGCGCCGGATCATTTGCCCGGCAAAACCGGTGATGAACGATTCTTTATATGGACTAAAGAGCGATTGTAGCGGCGTAAAATCAGGGATTTCGATAACAGCGGGTTCGCTGCGCAAACGGGTAGTGAGTGCGGCGAAAGTTTTTCTTCGCTCTTCCAAACGAAACAAACCCGGCACGTCCGAAGGATAGTTGCCTGCAAAAATGACGGTTGCACCCTCTTGCGCCAATTCGTAAATCCGGGAGAGCGTTTCGAGTGGAATCCGTTTGACCGATGGCAGAATCAAGGCTTTGTAGAGGCTTCCGCCTTCGGTTTTCAGGCGGCCGTTTTCGACCGTGCACGTTTGCAGGAAACGGTCGGAAATATAATCCGAATCGAATCCGCAAGTCCTGATTTTTTCCACGGCTTTGCCGAATTCGGGCAACCGATCGCGCATATCGTGGACGGAAAAAACGGTGTAATAGTTGCCGCGTTCTTCGTGCCAAATATCGTAAACGGGAAAATAGAGCAGGAAATCGTTGTCGGGCCGACCGCTTTGCAGAAACGACTGGACACGGGTGATATAATCGAAAAAAGCGGGAGCGTCTTTCCAGATGCTGTTGGTCGGCGACATATCTATCGAAGCATAAAATTTCCACCCCGGCCATGCAGCGTCTTGGGGCGAATAGGTTGTGCCATGAAAAAAGACATGATTTACGCCCGAAGCAAACATCAAATCCACTTCCGGTTTGCATTGCGATAGCGACGTTCTGAAATGTTCGGTAAGCCAAGTAAACGTTTCGGAAGAAGTATATTTTTTCCCTGTGATATGCGCCGCCGAAGAAGCGTATTTCAGAATTGCAGGGTCGCTGTCGTTCTGCTTGCGAATGGAATCTTTGCGCAAGCCGGGAATGTCAAAATCCGTAATTCCAAACGATTCACATTCGGGAATATCGACTGAAGCATACAAATCGAGCAGATTGCCGGGCGATCCGTGCGCCTGATTCCGGTTGATGGTCTGATGAGCGTGCGCCCAGTCGCTCCAGACTTGAGTGAAATGTTCCCTTATAATATCGCCGACGGTTTCCCGGTAATCCGCGACGACGCGGGCAGAACTGTCCGTAGCGCCGCCGGCCAGCAATTCGGGGAAATAATCCTGCAAGCGGTAGTTGCGTCTTTGCTCAAATTCGGCCAACAATCCGGGCGTCCAGTCGGCGCCGTAAACTTCGTACGAATCGTTGAAGAAAGCATTTGGGAAAGGCGTTCGGCTTGCAGCGAATGCCCGGTCGAATTTGCTCAAATACCGTTGGACGGCTTCTTTATTCAAATGATCTACGACATATCCCTGTCCGCCGGGCGCCGCCCGTTTCACCCGTTGCAAGGTTTTTCCGATAAAGAGGGCGATCAACTTACAGTCTTTTCCTGCCGTCCATTCCAAGATTCCTTCGCCGGTGACGTTAGCGGTTAAATCCCATTTTTCGCCCGATGCGGCATAAGCCATCAATTTATCAAGGGAAGCGATGCCTTGTTGTTTTTTGTCTTTTACCGTCAGCGGTTCTTTTAAGCGTTCTCCGCTTTTGAGTTCATATTCCTGAAAAATTGCCCGGCTTGCTGCGTCTTCCAAACTTATTTCCGGCCCGCCGAACGGCCAACCGGTACCGTTATTCATGTCCACGCGCATACCTAAACGTCCGGCTTCCGATTCCGTAAAGGCCAACATGCGCATCCATTCGGGAGAAAGATAGTCAATGCTGTGATTTTCGCGGCCTTTCACGCCATAGACGGGCGTAATTTCCACTCCGCCGATACCTGCTCGACTTAATGCTTCGAGGTTATAAGTGAGATTCGTGGAATCGACGTCGCTGCCCAGCCACCACCAACGAGTCCATGGCTTAGCTTCCTGTGTGATCTCCGGCAGGAAAACTTGCGGGAATACCGGAATTCCGGCAGGGAAAAATAATATGACAATAATGAGGAACAATCCGCTTCGTTTCATGATAATGAATTAACAATTAAAGCGGCAAAGTAAGCAAATAATTTGCACCGGAAAAATGGAATATTGTTCATATAAAGGTAATTTTGTACAAAAGCAGGGCAAAAGGCGAAAGGCAAAGCGTATTCTGTATTAAGAAACGCTTTGCCTTTTAAAATTGTGTGGAAGACGGTAAAAAAACTAACGAATAATTATTTTTATTCTTTCCGTATGTAAACCATCATTCAATTCCATTATGTAAATACCTGCAGATTCATTTTGTAAGGAAACTTTGCAGGACGATACGCATCCTCTGCCGGAATAGACTTCTCTTCCTAAAGAATTGTATATTTTTACGGAATATTCCCTGTTCCCCGGCAAATCTATTTTGAAGATGCCATCGGAAGAAGGATTGGGATAAACAATAATTTTTCCTTTGGGAGACGGATTATCATCTATTCCGGTTAATTTTAAGTCTATTGTAGTCATTTCCGAATTACCGCCGGCATATTTGGCAACAACTCCAACTGTATGGTTTTCTCCTTCCGGCAGGTGGTCCATGCGGTAGCTCAATCCTGTAACATCAGAAGCAATTTTTATTTCATTAAGGTAAATATCGTACCCCAAAGCATGATTAAACGGTTTTTGATAAACCAGATTGTCCATGAGCATGATATAACCTTCAACAGTCGTGTTCCGGACAGCAATGTATTTTGTTCCGGCAGGAACAGTGTACTCAAATTTTGTCCATTGTACGGGAGCCGTAGGCTGAGTTTCGGCAGATACCGGAACGAAACTGCTTATCTCCGTATCGGTAGTAGAATACATCAAACTGAAATTTTCCAGTGTGGCGCTGACTATAGAACGTGCATAAAAAGAAACGTTTCCTCCCCGCGCCGGAATAATGATCCAGTCATCGGCAGTTCCTTCTTCTCCGAAATTAGCCAGATAACGCCGTCCTTCGTACGGATTTGCGTCTTGAAGCGGAGGAAAGGTTGCATAAGGATTAAAAATAACATAAGCCATCGCACTTCCCTGCCCGGGATAGGAAAAGTGAGTGAAAGTAAATGTCGGCAGTTCATCCATATCTCGCAGGACAAAATCGCCTATGACGCTTTTCTCAAAATCGGGGAAAGTTTCAAATTCTTCCTTGTATTCCCCTGCCAAATCCCAGAATAAATCAATGCTGCCGCCTGCATTCTTTTCCGCTCTCAATTCTGCCGGCGGGCATAGAAATTCTTCCATAGCTACATTCAAACTCGTATCAGAAGTCAACTCAAATTCCTCGCTCACCCATGTATTGAAATTCGTAGCCCAGACTTTTAATTGATAAGCGCCTCTTTCCACTTTGGGGAAAGTATATTGCGTTCCCATTAATTTTGCTTCCTGATACCCTTTGTTTTCTTCCCGTCCATACAGAGCGGCAAAAACTTCGCCGGCCGTTAATTCTTCATTCATAAGGGTTAAATTAACCTCGAAATCCATGAGGAAAGAAATCTCGTTTGAGAACTTCCAACCGGAATGTTCACCGTTGGGATACGCGGCCTTAACTGCATACCGATACACATCAGGGCTTAAATCCGACAAGTCATCGCTGTATATCAATTCCGTTTGATTTTCTCCTAAAACGATCCATGTTTCGACGTCTTCTTCCGATCCGCTCAAACCACGGCTGACGGTATAAGAAGACGGGCTTGCATCAATGATACGGGTGATGGAGCCGTAAATACACCAGTTTTTATTGGTAAGGCCAATCGTTCTCCACCCATTGCCTTCATTGATAAGGTGTCCTTTCCCTGTAATACAAGGGCCATCGTCGAGTCCTGCCGGATATGCTCCATATCCTCTGAAAAACCGTACTGCCAGGTATATGTCCCTGTCAGGCTTCACCGCTACAGGGTTGTTCAATTCAAAATTATACCAGTCTTCTTCGTCAATTTTTTCGTTTTGAACATAAATCAATTGCGGAGTATTACCGGCTTCTACTTCGTAGATTTCAAGTGCAATGTCCGCATGATTGGAAATAAATGCTTTGATGTGCGTGATGTAATAACTTCCGCCCTGATAATTATCCAGGTCGGTAACATCAAATTTCACGGCTGCCGCAAATTCGGTACCTCCGGCTCCCCAAGATGTACTGTTAATTCCCGATCCCCACTGTAACCGGTTGTTATCCAACAAACCGACAGGTCGGTTCCATTTTATTTCCGCAATGGAAGTTGCTTTATCAAGACCGGCGGTTATATTGTAGGGGGCATGAGGATACAAGTCAAGGATAATCGGTTCTTCCCATTCGATTTCATCTGCTTTTTCAGAAATGAACGAAGTATTGTATGTGTCATATAAAGGATGTGTTACCTCTAAATGATAGTTTTGCTCCTGAAAAATGGACACTTCAAACTGTCCCTGTTCATCAGTTTTAGCTTCGGCAGTCGAATAACCGGAAATTGTCACGGTCGCATTTTCGACGGGAGTTTGTCCGGAAGTCCGGATAGTTCCCGATAAAGTCTGGGGAAAATCGGAAGAAAGCGTTATTTCCATTATTTCATCCATGTTTTTTGTCACTTCAAATTCAATCGTTTGGGGAAGATAACCTTCTTTAATGACTGTAACTTCATATTCGCCCGACAAGAGGAATATATCTGCTAATTCTCCGGTTTCCGCATCGGTACTTCCTTTGTAGTAAGAGATTGTGCTTGAATTTTTAGGTACGATATCAATGCTTGCATCTCCTACGGGTAAACCTCCGCCTTTTACGCGAAATCCCACTTTTCCGAAATTTTCATCCAGCCGGTATACCATGTTTGGCACAAGAAAAGAAAGGTCTGATTGCCACGCAGGTGGTTGGGTGGTTAAAATAGAGAGGTCGCCGGTATATCCATACAGACAGTACGTTCTGAGGGAATCGGTTTGCGTTGAATAAAATTTCCCGTTACAATTTAGTGAACTGCCGGCTTTCGGTCTTACAACTGTAACAACTAAGTTTTCACCTTTCGACGGATCGAAATAAAATCCTTTATCGAAAGCGATACGATTCGATTTTCCCCCGGTCTTTAATGTTATTTCTCCATCGAAAACCAACGTCTGGTCTCCGAAATAGATCCATTGTTCCATATCTTCTACCAAAGCAAAATTATTTCGTTTCGTAACGCTTAGATACACTTTGAGAGGGAAGGAGGTAGCTGTACCCGTTATATTCCCGAACCAGTTTATCGAAGTAATAATTCCGGCAACATCAAACTGATCTGCATAATATATACTTTGGGATAAATGAGAAGTGTACGAATAGTCCATAAGAATGCCTTCTCCCGTTTTGTATTCTTGGCCAATACCGCGCTCGCCTTCCGTCATTCCCGAATACTTATTTTCTGTGAATGGAATACCGGCGTCTTCAGGCGTACGTTGGGCATAGACCGAATAAGTGTACAGATTCAATTCAGGAGCCGGCGTTTCCAAGAAATAAGTATTCGGGGAATAGGTTGCCAGCAGGGTATCTACAGCGCCCAATGTCCGTTTTAAGGTATATCCCTTTACATTCCCGTTTAAAGCTCCTCCATTTTCGCCATAGGTAACGGCATTCCATGAAATCAGGTTTTCATATTGGTCGTTCGGTGCAAACAATAGATAGTTGGGAGCGCCCGGCGTATTTTCAAGCCCAATGTAAACCCTTGTAAAAATATAGTCGCCTCTTCCATCTGAATTTTCAGCTATTATGGCATAATAATAAACGCCAAAGTTGGGAATTGTCTCATCCGTATAATTCATGGAACTTCCCGGCTGGACATTATCCGTTAATGTTGCCGTCAATTGCATATCCATCCGATTGGCTCCCCTATATATAAAAACCTTATTCAGTCCGGTTAAGTCATCTCCGGTCATTGTTTTTGAGGGATTAACCCATGAAAAGGATATTTTTTTATTGCCTTCCTGATCAAGTGAAAAGTTGATTTGCGATACCGGAGCAGGAGCCGAATTATTAATGTTTGCCTTAAAATCAAGGTCATCGAAACATAGCCCGCTTTTCGTTCCCGGGACATCGACTGTTGCAATAGCGATGTATTTTGCATTAGCAGGGATATTATAAGTATAAAGTTTCCATGGACTCGGCGCTAGCGATTTCTCACCGAAAAAAGTAAACGAATTTTTATCGGTATCCGTAGTCGAATATCCGACTTTAAACTTTGCCGGTTCTCCATATTGACTGGCCGCTCTAAGCGCCTGAAAACTAAATGTTCCTCCATCAGGAGCGTCTAACTCGGGTGTAACCAGCCATGCGTCGCTGGGATAAGTAACATATTCTTCGACTTTGGCAAAAGAGACAAAGTATTTGGAACCGGAAAAGGGTTGCCAATAATCAAAAGTATTAACCGGATTTGTTGCAGACGGGTTATAAACCATAAAAGCGTAATATTGATCTTTATTGGGAAAACTGTGAAATGTGCCATCCGGTTTTTTCCCGTCATAATCAAACGCCTGCCACCCATAGAAACCGGCAATGGCAAAATCAGTTTGCTCCTCCGCATCATCAAAAAAATGAGTTTGCGCGTCCATTTGTGTTCCTGTCAATAAAAAACATACAAAAACTAAAAAGAAATAAATTTGTTTCATAAATAAAAATATTAATAATGTTATGTTATAATTTCCTGCAAAAATAACAATGTAATGCCGCTCCGGCGTTCCGCTGGATAGAAAGGGACAACTATTTTGACCGAACCGTTAATTATTTACTTTCAAAAATTTACTCTGAAATTCGGTAGGGGTCATCTTTTCATACTTCTTAAAGGTACGGTAAAATACTGTTTTTGAGTTAAATCCGGAGTCATAAGCAATGGATATAATCGACAAATGCGCGTATTTAGGGTCTAACAGTCTCTTTTTACATTCATTTAATCTTAACAACTGAATATAATCATAAAAGTTCTGTTGAATATAATTATTCAATACATAGGACAACTGGTTTCTTGAAATATTCAAAACATCGGACAATTCCTGCAAACTTAAATCCTGATTAATGTATAATTTTAACGTATCCATAACTTCCTCCAGCTTATAGACAATGCTTCTATCCACTTGTGCTTTATTTTCAGGTATTTTAGTCAAACATGGGTTCGGTATTTCCCCTGAAAAAAGAACAGGCTTCAGTATAATTTGAAAGGAGATATAATACAATGAAATGCCGATAAAAAGGTGGTAAAGAATATAAAACGGATAAGGATTGATCGAAAAACTTTGGAATAGAGTGGACATTGTGCCGAAAAACATGACCGACAAGACTAAATAATTAAGATGTTTCAACCAGTAGAGTCTTATTTTTTCCGCATTGGAAAATTCCTGTTTTAACTTTATTTCCTGTTTCTTTATCAACTTATAGCTGAGGAAAAAATACACGAACCCCTGAATTGTAGCAGTATATAAAAGAACGCGATTTCTGTAGCGATAGACGTCCAATCGCGGAAGTTCATCCATAGAACCGGCATAGAAGTATAATAACAAAGTGAATACAATATAAATGAAAACAGGCAAATAATGTAAATAATCTTTAATCGCAATTTTTTCTATATGCAAACAAAAATACTTGATATACAAATATAAGGGAGGAAAAAGCAGAATAGGAATTGCAGGCGTAACCCAAACTAAAACAGGAAAAACAAGATAATTTGTACCCATCAGATAAACGAAAAAGAAATAACAGGCGCTTCCCCATAGTGCGCACCAAATAACTAATAAATTGTTAGAATATTGTTTTTCCCTGTTTTTCAGTAATAATACAATAGACACTAAGGACTGTCCGCTGCAAAAAAGCATTACCGGTATAAATATAATTTCCAAAAGTCCTTGTGATTGTGGCATATATATCTTATTAAATTTATTCTATTTTAATAAATCCTTTGTTTTTAAACTATCAAAAAAACCTCCGGGGAAAAGATTCCCTCCGAAGGCTATGCATAAAATATATTTTCAAACGAAGCCAATTCCTCTGAATCAGAGAGAATTTTTCTTGGTTTTTAAATAATATACGCGCGCGCTGTGTGTATACTCACAATTCCATCAACTTCCAAAGTTTGGAAGTTAATAATACGTAATAAACTGCAAATTGTGGAAGCTGCCATATTTATTGTCGTTTTACAAAAACCGTTGCAAATGTAGTTCATTCAAACAAATTATGCAAACTTTCGGAGATAAATTTTTTCCCATTGCAGCCCCAGAACAAACCGGGGAATTTTACATAGCCTGTTTTTAATTTATATAGTTACAGGTTGAAATTAATGCATGAAAAATTGCGGTCAATATTTGTAAAATGCAACTTTTTAAACTACTTTTGCAGTTTCATATTAACTATATACAATTAAAAACAAAAAGTTATGTATTGGCTATTAAATTCTTCTATTGGGAGGAAGTTTATCATGAGTATATCGGGTATCTTCCTTATTTTGTTTTTGCTCTTTCACATGTCCATGAATTTGGCACTGGTTTTTTCGGCTGAAGCCTACGATGTGATATGTGAACTTTTGGGGGCAAACTGGTATGCGATTGCCGGCACCTTGCTATTGGCGGCGGGCGTTGTCGTTCACATCGGGTACGGCACTTGGCTCACGCTTCAAAATCAGCGGGCAAGGGGAGCCGACAAGTATGCCGCAGCCAACGGGACAAAAACCGAATGGGCGGCGAAAAACATGTATGTCCTGGGATTTGTCATCCTCTTGGGATTACTCCTTCATCTGTGGAACTTCTGGTACAAGATGCAGTTTGCCGAACTGCTCCATTTGCCGGACGCAGTTTCCAAAGGTTCGGGCTTAGTGATTGAACTGTTCTCTAATCC
>JAISNS010000060.1 GCA_031276105.1 Dysgonamonadaceae bacterium | reverse complement strand
ATATGAATTTGTAAGCGGGTCATTCATATTATTCTGATAGGTTGATGTTACGGTATTTATGGTGTTTGCCGTTTCCAGAGATGGAGTACTGGAAAGACAGGTGATCAGATTACTTACGCCTCCGGCAATCGCATAAAACATCCACTGATTATCGGTTGGGCAGGCGGCAGCCTTCACGCCACGATAAAGAACTCCAAATTGCTTATGATTTGCTGATTCACCATACCTAAAAATAGAGCGCTCTATATCCTGCAGTTGAGTAAACATATTTGCCGCTTCCGGCGTTTTGAAAATCACTTCTACTGTTCTTGCGGCGCCACCGATCGGATAAGCGCCAGGGACACTATTGCTGAA
This sequence comes from Dysgonamonadaceae bacterium, assembly GCA_031276105.1. Classification (GTDB taxonomy): domain Bacteria; phylum Bacteroidota; class Bacteroidia; order Bacteroidales; family Azobacteroidaceae; genus Azobacteroides. The sequence continues at coordinate 6,874 of JAISNS010000060.1, read as the reverse complement.
AAATGAACGAACAACACTGGTGGTGAGCAATGTAGTTTCAAGCGACTGAAAACCGTTACTCAGCCACTGTCCGGCGCCGGTTCCTCTTGCAAGTTCAAATCCGCTCTTTAAATCTTTCCAAGCCGTAGCGTTATAATCATGCCGTTTATCGCCCAAGTCCCGGTTGTTTATGCCGTCGTAGTGAGCTACCAAGCCGAGTTGTGCATAATCGCTCGTAGCGGCATACGGAAAATCGCCGTAAATGTAAATGGTATTGCCACCGTTAAGGCTTCCGAAACTGGGGGAAAGACTTGTTGGCGCAAAGGGTAATTCGTTACTTTCCGCCGGGGCATGGCAGTCGTCCATAATCGCTTTCACCTTGTAGTTACCGGTAGGAAAAGCTTTTGAATACGTGTTTGTTGTTGTCATGCCGAGGTATTCGTAAGGTTTGTTGCTCTCGCTTGCGTACCATCGGTACGTTTTGGCTCCGGGAAGGGAAGCCGTAAAATTGATAATGTCGCCTCCAAAGGCGCTTGCTGCATTTGAGGAAGTCAGGGTCGTTCCCGGCGCCATGACTAAACTTGGTGCAATCCGTTCCCAATAATCCCCGTTCCAAGCGTGAACGCCGATGCAGGTGTTCTCATTTGTGTTGTAAACCATAGCGCCTTTCAGTTGCGCTTTAGCGACGGCTATGTCTGCGCCGCTCATACCCGGAAAACCTGCGGGAATTTCTGTCGGGTTGTCCAAGCCTACATTCGAGAGGATTAAACCGCCTTTAGCTCCGCTATTCAAATCCAAGATTGCTCCGGCCTTCGGTTCATTGACGCTGCCGATAGTGACCTGAGCGCGTAAATTAGCGCTTAAAGTAAGCGCAATTGATAATACTAAAATTTTTGTTCTCATTGTAATTGTTGTTTAATTTATAATTGTTAATTCACTTTCACCTCTCCCCCCGGCCCCCTCCCCACATAGGGAGGGGGAGGGCTGACGCCGTTTGTTTTTTTCCCAACCTTGTCATTGCGCGCTTGATCCGCAATCTCCTGATTAAATGCTCTGCGTTGTTCAGGGAATCCCGTGTCAAGCACGGGATGACAGGGGCGCGCGGGATGACAACGGCGCTGTTGGGCGGACAAACAAGGGGGCTTGCCCCCTTGTCTGTGGGTACATACCCGACAGCTCCGGGGACGTCCCCGAAACTTCCGGCAGACGCAAAAAAATACCTGCCGGCTCTCTCATTTGGAGAGGGGCAGGTATTATTTTTTTCGGAAATACAGTTATATTTCGCGCGTGCGTGCGCGCTGTAATGTGTGTGTGTGTGTGTGTGTGTGTGTGTGTGTGTGTGTGTGTGTGTGTGTGTGTGTGTGTGTGTGTGTGTGCATAATTCCGTTAACTTCCAAACTTTGGAAGTTAATAATGTGTAATAAACTGTAAATTTCGGAAGTTGCCATATTCTTTGATGTTGTTTTACAAAAACCGCTGCAAATGTAATTCAATAAATCAGATTATGCAAATGTTTTACTGAAAATTTTGGCAGTACGAAAGCTATAAAAGGAATAGTTGCCAGTATTCAACATCAATCAGGCGGTTAAATTTGTATCCGGTTTCCCGGAATGTTCCGGCTAACCGGAAACCGAATTTTTCGTGCAGTTTCCGGCTCGCTTCGTTCGGGATGGAGAGAACGCCAATCAACGTGTGAATATTTATGTTCCGGGCACGAGTAATTAACTCCTGATACAAAATGCTTCCTAACCCTTTTCCTGTAAAACCGGCGTCGAAATAAATGCTTGTTTCCAAGGCCATGTTGTAGGCCGATTGAGGACGCCAAGTATTCAGGTAAGCATAGCCGGTTATCTGTCCTGATTCTTCGCAGACAATATAGGGATAGCGTTTTTTTAGGATCGCGGCTATCTTTTGTTCGGTATCTTTCACCGTTACTTTTTCTTCATCGAAAGTAACAGCCGTATTTTCAATATAATAATTATATATTTCCGTAATACGACCGGCATCCGAAATACTTACATCGCGCAACATATATTCATTGGGCTAAAAGTCCATCATTCATCGTTTTCTTTTGCTTTCCGGCTTATTTCGTCCAGAAGCTTTATCAAATCCAAAGAAAAAGCATGTGGCAGCTTGGGACTTTCTATCAGTCCGTTATCCAAACAGTCCATCACTTCGGCTGCTTCGTAATTATAGCCGTTGCCGGCAGAATAAACGGGAATTTCCTCTTCCCAGCCATTGTTGCGATTAATGGATAATTTTGTCGGCATGTGAAACATCGTATGCAATTTCAAATATCCGTTATCGCCGTACAAACGTGCTTCATTATCCAAGTTTGTTTCAAAGGATGAAGTCAACATACTGATTTCTTTTCTTTTATGTTTGAACAGAATGGCTGTCGTCCAATCGGTACCGGTAGGAGACGGCGCCGACGTTACGTTGATTTCTTCCGGATATCCAAACAGATACATGGCAGTAAAAACCGGATAAATACCAATGTCGGGAATGGATCCTCCACCTAATGCCGGATTGTAAATCCGCTTCTGAGGGTCGAATGGCGAAATAAATCCGAAATTGCATTGGAGCAACAGCGGTCTGCCAATACTTTTTTCTTCCGCCTGTTTTTTGAACTGAATCATGCTTGGTAAAAACCGGCTCCATAAGGCTTCCATCAGGAAAACTTTTTTTTCCTGTGCTTTAGCAATCATTTTTTCCACCTGTTCGTGGTTAGAGGCGAACGGCTTTTCGCACAAAACCGCTTTTCCGGCCTCCAGACACATCATCGTATGATCGAAATGCAAATTGTTGGTCGTCGAAATGTAAACCGCATCAACTTGCGGATCGGCCAACATTTCTTCATACGAACCGTAAGCTTTTTCGAATCCGTGATTCGCTTTGAATACTTCTGCCCGTTCCAATGAGCGTGCAGCTACCGCGTATCGTGCGGCATTCGGCAATTCTTTTAACCCGTCGGCAAACTTGTTGGCAATATGGCCGGCGCCTAATAATCCCCAATTATAATTTTTTCTCATATATTATTGATTTAAAATAATTCCGGTGCAAATATAAAACAAAAATACCATAAACATGGTATTGCAGCATTCTTTCATTTGACTTACCTTTGTCGCCATAAACAGTATAAACTATTAATATTTAATTTAAAAAAAACAAATGGGAAAAATTGCAAAAAAGTTAACAGATTTAATCGGCAACACGCCGCTGTTGGAATTTTCTAATTTCAATAAGATTCATGGCTTAAAAGCGCATGTAATTGGGAAAATCGAAGCGTTCAATCCGGCTTCAAGTGTCAAAGACCGCATTGCTTTGGCGATGATTGAAGATGCGGAAGCGAAAGGTATCCTTAAGGAAGGCGGCGAATTGATTGAACCGACAAGTGGAAATACCGGTATTGGTTTGGCCTTTGTATCAGCCTCTAAAGGATACAAATTAACCCTGACGATGCCTGAAACCATGAGTATTGAACGGCGTAATTTATTAAAAGCGTTGGGGGCAAATTTGGTATTGACCCCGGGAGCCGACGGCATGAAAGGCGCTATTGCCAAAGCCGTAGAATTGAAAGAACAGAATCCGAATGCCATCTTGCTGCAACAGTTTGAAAATCCATCCAATCCGGAAATTCATAAAAAGACTACGGCGCAGGAAATCTGGAACGATACCGACGGGAAAGTTGACATCTTCATATCGGGAGTCGGTACGGGAGGTACGGTAAGCGGAGTGGGCGAAGTCTTAAAACAAAAACTGCCCAACGTACAAATCGTAGCTGTTGAACCGTTTGACTCGCCCGTTCTTTCGGGAGGCAAACCGGGACCTCACAAAATTCAAGGAATTGGCGCCGGTTTTGTTCCGAAAACGTACAATTCGAAATTTGTGGATGAAATATTTCCGGTTGCTAACGACGACGCTATCCGCACCAGTCGCGAATTAGCGAAACAGGAAGGATTGCTGGTCGGTATTTCTGCCGGCGCTGCCGTTTACGCCGCTGTTCAAATTGCACAACGGCCGGGAAATGAAAACAAAAATATTGTTGTTATTCTACCCGATACCGGCGAACGATACTTATCTACCGTATTGTACGCCTTTGATGAATACCCGCTGTAAATTGAGAATTAGGATTACACGAATCACAGTTCATTGTTTATAGCTTATTTTAGTCTTCTGTTATTTTTATATTTTTATAGGTTATCTTCTTAAACGTAGAAAAATCCCGTCGTGATGGCGGGATTTTTTGATTAAACGATCAATTCCACCGTGAAAGTTTAATGGGATGAATGTACAAAACATCCGGAAAATTTTTCATCAGCAGTTCCAAATCAGCTTGATAAGGCGACAGGTATTCATTTATTTCTTCTTTCCAAAGGGGTTTTCCCTTGATGGGCAAATCGCTTTCCGTAACGATTGCTTCGGACGACAATGCCAATGCCGTAGGAAGGGCTATTTCGACAAACAATTTCAAGGCCGCAAAAACGCCGCAATAATGCCCGAAAGTCTTTACGGTTTGAGCGGAAACAATGAAAATGTCCGAATAAGAACCTGCTAAGGGATAGGTCAGCGAATAGCGTTTTTTGTGAATACTGTCGTTGAGCCAGTGCAAAAACGGATCGCGATTTTTTTTGTAGAACAGGTTCCTGTTTAGTTTCCCGTACAGATGTTTCCATTTCAAAGGCTCTTCCTCTTGCAGTGGACGGTTTATTGCGCCGGTTTTCAAGAGCCGTTTTTCCGCCTCGACAGCATCCGGGAGTTCGCTTTTTACTTCAATGCCTTCCTGAGAAACCTGAAAAAAAACCGCGTCTTTCGTGTGAGGCCAAAACCAGTCGGATTTATAAATACTGAAAAAATCGGAGATAAACGATTTTTTCTCATCCAGATTGAAATACTCAAAATAGTTGTTTTCGTTTATATCCGGATGCAGAATCATGTCGTCCGCCACAAAAAAATAATGCGTGAACCGCTCGTTATAAAACCGGTTCAATCCTTGAGCGACATAGCCTTGAAAGTATTTGGAATTTTCATAAACCGGAATCACGTTTTCCCGATCGCCCGTATAAAAGGGAACCAGATGATAAATCGTTGAAAACCGGTCTTTATAAAGCCTTTCGATTAAAGGGATGTTTTTATCGTATTTGTGATTATAAATCACAATCAAAGCGACAGACATAGTATTTTTATTTTGTATTCTAAAAAACCCAGCCGCTTTCGTCGTAATAATTAATTACGGACAGGTATTTAACGGTACGTTTTTTATTGAGCCGGTAATACTCAATAAAGGTGGCCGTCATGATTTCGGCTATGTAACCGGACAGGCGGTCAAAACATTTGGGGTTTACTTTATTGCTGCCTTCTACTTCATCAATAATTGATTGTTTGTGCTTTTCCATGACGTCGAATACCATACTGCAATATTCGTTATACGTTTCCCGCTGCATGATAAACATATTCCCGTAGCACATTTTATTTCCTTTGAGAATTTTCAACAATGTTGGGAATAAAAACGGATAATGCCGGTTGATTATTTCTTTCAGAATATCCACCTGATAGGATCCTCCAATCATATTGTAATGGGTTTGAACGTCTTTCGCTCCAAACCGGATGGGGTTGGGGGCATAAATATCTATTTTTTCCTGCCGGTCAATTAATTTTTGTCTAATTGTTGCTGCAAAACGGGTGCATTGCCGGTCTAACTGTTTTTCTCCTTTCACGTCGATAACACTCCAATAGACCGACGGACGACCCGGTTGAAAAAAGGCAATCACCTTCAATGTTAAATATTTAATGCACCGGAACAGGCGAACGCCGATGCTGCTTTTCTCAAACGAGAAAAAGCGACGATAATGGCAGAGTCCGATAAAATCGGAAGCGGTATCATTTTTCCAAGCCCAGTAGTTGGCTGTCATTTCGCAATACATCGTGTTCAAATAACTGATGTTATCGCCGGTATCATCCCCGATTATATCGGACAATACCGTATTGGACAATACTCGCCCAACCTGAATCGGAACATATACTTCGTTTTGTATAAAGTGCGTTTTTTTGTGACAGGCAACGTAGATGCTTATTTTTGTCATATACTTATTTTTAGTCCTTGTTCCACAATCTTATCCATATCATAATATTTGTATTCGGCCAACCGGCCGCCAAATGTAATATTTCTTTCTTTATCTGCCAAAATTTTATATTGCCGGTATAAAGCGTTATTTTTTTCGTCATTGACCGGATACATCGGTTCGCTACCTTCCTGCCATTCCGAAGCATATTCTTTTGAAATAACGGTTTTGGGTTGAATACCAAACTCAAAATGTTTGTGTTCGATAATGCGGGTATAGGGAATTTCTTTCTCCGTATAATTGATAACGGCATTGCCCTGAAAATTAGGACAATCCAGTATTTCCGTTTCAAATCTTACGGTACGGTATTCCAATTTTCCGAATTGATAATTGTAAAACTCGTCTATTTTTCCGGAGAAAACAATTTTTTCGGCAATGTTTTCAAAGTATTCTCTATTCTCGAAGAAATCCGTATGGCATCTTGTTTCAATGCCATCCAACAAGCCGTCGATCAATTTGTTATATCCTCCGATGGGGATTCCCTGATAAGCGTCGTTAAAATAGTTGTTGTCAAAAGTAAAGCGAACCGGGAGCCGTTTGATGATAAAGGCCGGGAGTTCCGTGCATTTTCGTCCCCATTGCTTTTCGGTATATTCTTTTATCAGAATTTCGTAAATGTCTTTACCGACTAACGAAATGGCTTGTTCTTCCAAGTTTTTCGGGTCGGTGATTCCGGCTTCCTGCTTTTGTTTTTCAATTATTGCTTGTGCTTCTTCGGGCGTTTTCACTCCCCAGAGGGCATAAAAAGTGTTCATGTTAAAAGGAAGGTTATA
>JAISNS010000018.1 GCA_031276105.1 Dysgonamonadaceae bacterium | reverse complement strand
TTTTGCAAAAATTCCTGTTAAATTCAATTGGAGACATCATGAATCGACCGTTAGCAGAACGAATGCGTCCACAGTCCTTAGACGATTATGCCGGCCAAAAGCAGTTGGTAGGGCAAGGTAGCGTGCTCCGGAAAATGATTGAGGCGGGTCATGTCCCTTCTTTCATCCTCTGGGGGCCTCCGGGTGTCGGCAAAACCACCCTGGCCAAAATTATTTCCAAACGGTTGGATATTCCCTTTTTTACACTGAGCGCCGTCAATTCGGGCGTGAAAGAAGTGCGCGAAGTGATCGACAAGGTCAAAAGCGCTCATTATTTCAACAGCGTGCGGCCAATCCTTTTCATCGACGAAATTCATCGCTTCAGCAAGTCGCAACAGGATTCATTACTGGCTGCCGTAGAGAATGGTACGATCACGTTAATCGGCGCAACAACCGAAAATCCCTCATTTGAAGTCATTCGTCCACTTCTTTCCCGTTGCCAAGTGTATGTACTGCGAAGCCTGACCGACGACGATTTGCTTTTATTGATGAACAAAGCGTTATCGGAAGATGTGGAACTGAAAAAGCGAAAAGTGAAAGTGGAAGAATCTGCCGCTTTGTTGCGCTATGCCGCCGGCGATGCGCGCAAATTGTTCAATATATTGGAACTGGTAATCACTGCCGACGAAAGCGAGGAAGTAGTCATTACCGACGCCAAAGTGGTCGACCGTTTGCAGGAAAATCCGGCCGCTTACGACAAAGGCGGCGAGATACATTATGATATCATTTCCGCTTTAATCAAATCTATACGGGGAAGCGACCCCGACGCCGCTATCTATTGGTTAGCCCGTATGGTTGCCGGCGGCGAAGATCCGAAATTCATAGCCCGCCGGCTGGTGATTTCTGCCGCCGAAGACATCGGTCTGGCCAATCCGAATGCTTTGTTGTTGGCAAATACTTGCTTCGATGCGCTTACCAAAATCGGTTGGCCGGAAGGGCGGATTATTCTGGCGGAAACAACCGTTTATTTGGCAACCAGTCCGAAAAGCAATTCGGCTTACATGGCCATTGAAAGCGCTTTGGCCGAAACCGGACAATCGGGCAATTTGCCGGTGCCTTTGCATTTGCGCAATGCGCCCACTCAACTGATGAAGGATTTGAATTATAGCAAGGGATATAAATATGCGCATAATTACGAAGGAAATTTCGTGGAACAGGAGTTTTTGCCGCCGGAAATAAAAGGCAAACGCTTTTGGGAAGCGCAAAACAATCCACAGGAATTGAAAATTCAGGAACAAATGAAAAAATTGTGGAAAAGATAACAGCAAAAATTATGGAGATAAGTGAAAAAAAAATAATGGAATATGCTCTTTCTGCTGTGGTTGCCAAAAATGGACGGGCTATCGCTCAAAAAAATAAACTGTTCAATTTGAAAATCTCACCCGATAAAACATTATTATGGGGCGAATGTGCCGGTAGTGGAAAGATTCCGTATAGTTGCTCGGTCGATTTTATTGACGAATACCGGCCTGTGTTTCGTTGTACCTGTCCCAGTCGCCAATTGCCATGCAAGCATATTATCGGATTATTGTATGCCTTCGAAATGAAACATTCATTTCAAATCAATGAAATACCCGAAAATATTATCGCAAAACGCGAAAAACTGAAAAAACACCGGGAGAAGAAGAACGCCGAAGATGAAACAATAAAAGAAAGTCCGGAAAATCTCAAAAAAACAAATGTTGTAACGTTTATAAAAAAAATAGAAACGCAATTGAATGGCATTGAAATTGCCGAAAAGTTGCTGAAAAACCTCGTACATAGTGGACTTTCTTCTGTTGACGCCCAAATTTCCCAAAGCCTGCAAACCAATGTCAAAGAATTAGGCAATTATTATATTTCCGGCATACAAACCGCATTCAACGATTTGCTGATTGAACTTGCCGCCGTGAAAAACGGGGAATATACCGGCGTAATTAATCAGGTAAATTATATTTCCGCTTTACTGAAAAAAAGCGCCGGCTACCTGAATAAGCGCAAAGAAGAACCGGATAGCAAACCGGAACTTGATTCGGCTATCGAAGAACAAATCGGATATGTATGGAAACTCGCCGAATTGATGCAATACGGATTGTGGGAGGAAAACGCCGAAATTATGCAACTTTCTTTCAACACCTACGATAATCAGGCACGTAAAGAATGGGTGGACGAAGGCATCTGGATAAACCTGAAAACCGGAAAGATATATAAAACTCACAATTACAGGCCTTACCGGGCTATCAGGCATATTAAAGCAGAGAATACAACTTTCGGCTTGTTGAAGCTCAAAGAAATGTTTATCTATCCCGGTAACTTGAATCCCCGTATCCGCTGGTTGCCGGAAGCTTTGCAGGAAAAAAGATACGATAACAGTAACATGAGTAAAATAATCCATTTTGCAGCAACTGATTATGCTGAAACAATCAAATCGGTGAAAAACGTGATCAAAAATCCGTTGACGGATAAACATCCGGTTGTCCTGCTTGCCTTGCATAAAGTCTATCTGAACGGCGAAAATCCGGTCATCGAAGATAAGGACGGAAATAAACTTACCTTGAAAGACAAAGATGGCGCTAACTTTTCATCAACAAACCAATTGAAAAACTTTTTACCGGCCAATCCCGCTGATTTGGCATTGGCGGTGATGATAAACAACGACGTTGGGACGGGGTTGCTCTCGGCGCAAGCATTGTCGCTCATTACACAGGAAAAAATTATTCGATTATTATTTTGACCCCTAATCACAGAAAATATGAAATTACAACTATTATACGATTTACAACAGGAAATTAATCGCTTATTTATTGCCGGAAGTAAATTTGCCCGCGACGACTCCCGCCTTCAAAAGCAAATCCAGCAACTCAACAAGTTGGGAGAAAAAGCGCCGGTATTCAATAAGTTGGCTGCTTATGTCGATGACTTGCTTCATACCGATCCCGCAGAATCGGCCGATAAACTGATGGCTGTATCCACTCTCCTTTATTCCATTTTATATACGCAGGGCGAAACAGTTGAATCCGGCAGAAAAGAGAAAAAACAAATTCCCGCAATCGATATCCGGAATGTGAACACACAGTATTCGTATTTACAGTTGAAGCCGGTAATTGAAGCGTTGACCGGAGTGCATAGCGGACGATTGGAGATGCTGAAAGATGCTTTTGAAAGAAAAATCTTTGAAGATTCGCGTACATGGCAATACTTGGATTTGGCTCTGGCCGACAAATATCCGGAATTGGCCGATTATGTGGAAAAAACAATCATCCCTTCCGTAGGTACTCCGCTCATCCCTTTTCTGGTACAACATTTCCGTTACGAAGATAAAACGGAACACCTGCGAAGACTTCGATTGCTCAATCAAATGAAATATAAAGAAATACCTGTTATGACAACGAAGATTCTTTCCGAATCCCTGCCTTCCTTGCAGGCCGGCGCCATTGATATTTTGGGTGAAAATACACAAAACGAATCACTCATCATTCAGTTGGCCGATGATAGAAATAAAATAGTCAGAGAAGCCGCATACAGTTCTTTAGCCGCACTGAATACACGCGCCTCCCTCGAAAAACTGGCGAACGTTTTCACCAAAAACAAAAACAAAACGGATCATTTACCGGCTATTATTTCCGCGTTAGCGTCAACTTCTCTTCCTTTTTGTTTTCAAGACATTTATAATCAGATAGCTAAATCTTTTGAAGATTTTGCAAGCCTTGATAAAAATACGGAAGATAAAATACTGACGGAAAAACTGAATCTTTTTTATATCCATTTAGGAGCATTGATTAATAAAGACAACGAATTGGTTATCGGTTTGTTGGGGAAAATCATGCACGATGAGAACTACAACCGGTTACTCGCTGTCAGGAAAGCTTTACTCGAAACGACGGCCTATCATATTTCGCACAAAATAATTGCGATTCTCCATACATTTTTTAAAGACTGTCAAATGAATTTTTACCAAAGCCATCTAAGCGATGCTTTCGATGCTTACTGGAAAAATCCATTATGGAACAGTTATTTTTTCATGGCTTTCGATATCTACTCCAAGGAGCAGTTTTACGCCGTTTTTAATAATCCGGTAAAAACCGGGCGGATTAGCATTAATACTGTCCATAAAACATTCTGTAATAAAAGGGAAAAAGGAGAAGTCCCGCTTCCTTTGACCGACAAAATAGACGTCCGTTGGATTGATTTCTTTTATGCTTTCCTGATGAAGAAAGCTACACTGTGGCGAACCGAACAGGAAATGGTTTTAGAAATCGTTCATACGTATGAGCGGAACGAAAGTCTCAAATTCAATACACTCTTGACCGAACTTACTCAAAAGTTAAAGCCGGAAGAGTGCATTGAAATTTTCAAAATAATCATGGAACGAAAAATCGACAATCGCTTCGAAATCATTTATTCCGTGATAAAAACTTTAAGGAGAAACTCTTATCATTATTCTTTTTACCGGCTCAAAAATGTGAACTTCTGGAATCAGTTTCCTTCGGAATACAAATCCCGTTTCCTCCAATTATACGAACAACACAATGTGCCGATATTTGGAGAGATAGTAGATGAAATTCCGTGATTCTTCAGTATTGCGTAAACGATTTGGAAACAAATGTCAGGACTTCCGGCAGTTCCATCCGCCAATACGTCCATGTATGTGCGCCGTCTTTAACCCGGTATTCGTGGGGAATCCCTTTGTCTCGAAACAAAATGTGCATTTCGCTATTATCCTTATACAGAAAGTCGTCGTCGCCGCAACTGATGTACCAACGTACTTTTTTAATTTCTTCCAATGTTTCATCGGCAACCTGCGAAAAAATACTTTCGAGATTATGCATTTGTTTGTACGCATCCAATTGATCGTCCGTTGCATTTGTTTTCTGCCTTAGCCAACTGCTTGTTGTCGCGCTTAAAGGAGCTGCGGCCGCAAACAGTTCCGGATGGTGGAGCGTATAATAAATAGTTCCTCCTCCGCCCATTGACAATCCGGATATGGCGCGATAGCGTCGCTCGCTCCTTACCCGGTAAGTTTTTTCGATATGAGGTATCAATTCCTTAAAGAAAAAGTCTTCATACGCGAAACTCGCGTCCGGTTGATTAAAATATCCCCGCACTTTCGTATTGGCGTCCGGCATCACAATAATCATAGGGGCCGCCTTCCCTTCTGCAATCGCTTTATCTGCAATGTGGAGTACCTGACCGAACTGTACCCAGCCGGTATGGTCGTCTCCGCTCCCGTGCAGCAAGTACAAAACGGGATAACTTGCATCCGTTTCGTCGTAAGATGGCGGCAGATAAATTGCATAATTCCGTTCCATTTTCAGGATTTCACTCGTGATTTTGCGGGTTTCATACACCCGACCTGTTTGAGCAGAGACACTCCCTGCAAAGTTAAGTAACAACACAATAATAATTAACCGATTTTTCATGCTATGTAATTTAATAAGTTAGGATGCTGCAAAGTTAGCATTAAATTCCCAATTACACACAGAGGAGACAAAAAACACAAGACAATACGAACGAGCGGCTAATGGCGCGGTTTGAGTAATTCCTTTCGCAAATCTTCAATCAATAATCGGGTTCTGCGATCCACGCCTTTTTTATTCAAATGATAGGGAGTGTCGAATATAAGAGAATCGGGCATCTTGTATCTTTCTGCCGTTCCAAGGATTGTAAAGCCAGCGGCAAGATATTCCTGCTCCACTTTTTTAATAAATTCTTCGGAATTTCGGAATGAAATATCCTGATATCCGGGAAACGAAATTGACAGCAAAGCGCCTTTCTTTTGAAATTTTTGATTGATTTTTTTTATTCCTGCCATTATTTCAGGGTTATATTCCTCAACAACTATCGTATGCACCTTGATGGAATCTACCCTTTGCCTGTTCCAATGTGTGTAGGTATCCCCATATTGGTTAAATGAATTAACGCTATAAATATCGTCCTCCACAATATTTTGATATGAATCTTTATTTAATTTGGACATGATATGATTGTTTGTAAATGGAATACAATTAATTATTTGCCCCAAGCTTAATAATTTGATTTTCGATTTATCAACATCTAACACAGTTAATACTAAGCCATCCGAGCCTTTATCCCAATCCCAGCAGAAATGATGATATTCAGGAACTAATACAATTATATCCCCATTTTTGATATATTGTAATGTATTTTCTAACATATATTTTATACCGAGAGGTGCATGAATACCGGTATTAATCGGATTTAATCCTAATGAATCTTTAATTGTTTGACTGTCCAACCCAAAACTGAGATTGGATCCTCCAAGAAAAATTATTCTGGGCGACGCCTCGTTCTGCAGTAAAGAATCTTTTTTTATCTTTCCAAAAAAGATTGACTTACTTGCTTTGGGAGTTGGAGGCAATAAAAGAATAATAACGAGTAAAAATATGATTGCAAAAATAAATGCACTTACCTTGAGTATGAATTTTTTCATTTTTATATTAGAATTGAAAGTAAATAAATTCCTGTGCTTCCCCGCTGCAACTAAAGTAAATACTAAAGTAAATAATCACAACGGTAATAATAAAATAGAATGTATATCGGAGCATTTTCCCCCATTTCAATCCTAATTTTTCAAGACCAAATTGATTTTCCCTTCCGAACCATTCAATCATTAACATTGGTAAGAGGGCTATATAGATTCTTTTATAATCGAGGATTCGGTAGAGATTTTCTATTGTATCCCATTGCGCTATTTTCCCAATATATGCCCAAGCGTCTCCCATGCTTTCCGCCCGGAAAAATATCCAACCCAAAACAACTAAGAAAAAGGTCAATCCCATTTGAAAGAACTCTTTCAGTGTCGGAAGTTTTTTGCCTTCGGCTACGATATTGGTGTATTTCCGGTTTTTCCCCAACAAAATGAGCGGCAGAAAAAG